>JAENXM010000322.1 GCA_016649525.1 Actinomycetota bacterium | reverse complement strand
TATACCTGATATAATTCTAAATCAGGGGATAACGCCTGTATGCGACTTTTATCTCAAATGAAGAGGTGATGTGTGGAGGAGCGGAGGTAGTGTTTTCGGTGTGGGGCGAGCGAAAAAGGGCGAACTACTCGATAACTATCTCAAAAGGCCAGCTTAAGGCGGCGTTGGGGCATACGTCTTCACATAGACTACACCATTGTTTGCACGACAGACACCCCTGCTTTGGTACTACAGTTATAACGTTATCGACTAATACAAGGATGTTGCAGTGACACACGCTAACGCATAAACCACAACCATCACACTTCTGTCGGTCGATCACCGGCATTTCAAACACTCTATCGGCCTCCATATATAGTAATCATATCATTAGAACGTGCAGATGAATGTGACTTTTATCTCAAGAATATGCTGCCACCATGTCTTTAAGCGCATTCATATCGGCAACTACGATGCGGTGGTGTTCTAACCTTATCGCTCCTTCTTCCTCCAGGGCTTTAAGTGATCTGCCGACTACTTCACGGACGGTTCCGGCCATCGCTGCAATCTCCTGCTGGGTAAGGCGTGGCCTTGGACCTGTACCATCTCCCGCGTACTCTATGAGTATCTTGGCTACGCGTCCTATAACGTGTCTGAATGACAGGTCCTCGACCAGTAATCCTAGGTGACGCGCCTGTCCTGCCAGAACCTTAGTGACATTTAGGGCTACCTGGGGGTGATTACGGAGTATAACCTCGAGTTCGCTTCTTCTGATGCTGTAGAGAACAACTGCCCCCATGGCCTCGGCACTTGCGGGGTTGGGGCCGCCATCAAAGATTGGGACATCATTGAAGGACTCTCCCGGGCGTACGATGTTCAGAATCTGCTCTTTCCCATCAGCAGAGGTCTTGAACACTTTCACAGCGCCGGAGGCGACGAAATATAAAATATCGGCAGGCTCCCCTTCAGCCAGGATCATCTGCCCTCGCTCAGCCTTTTTATCAAAGATGAATTCCCTGATTGAATCGAGTTCGGTAATACTGAGCCCGGAAAAATAGGGGATGGATTGCAGGAACTCTACCGGAATAGTCATAATATTTCACAGGGCCGCTGTAGCAGCACCCGGTGAACCATTATACCAGCCATTGGCGGCACAAGCTAGAGGCTATACTGTCCACTGAAATCAAGGGAATTATCAACCATAGAGAGATTGCTGAAAGAGTCTCGATCAACCCCCTATATCCCCCAAGGGGACTTCTGAAGCTGGGGGTCACCGCCAGCCCCCCGGCAGGAAGTATCCTGCACTTCTTGTTCAGCAGTCTCAATTAATAATAGTAACGAAAGATTACTATCTAATCTCCGGTAGTTTAATCGTTTTTATCTTTGTCAGATGCCTTCTTCATCGTTTCGAATGCCTTTATCACCTCGTCTACCGATGCCTCATCTTCAAGGGTGGTGAGGTCACCCGGGCTCTGTCCCATGGCTACTGCCTTGAGAACGCGACGCATTATCTTGCCGCTCCTCGTCTTGGGCAACGAATCCACGAAGTAGACCTCCTCCGGGGTAGCGATAGGCCCGATTACATTTCGCAGATGCTTGCTGATCTCCTTCTTCAGCTCAGGTGAAGGCGAAACGTCATGCTTGAGGGTGACAAAGAGGACAATAGCATCCCCTTTTATTTCATCTGGTTTACTTGCCACGGCAGCCTCAGTCACCGCGGGGTGTGATATGGCGGCGTCTTCCAATTCTGCTGTGCCGATACGATGTCCGGCCACCTTTAGAACCTCATCAGCTCTACCCAGGAGCCAGAAATAGCCATCCTCGTCCCGCATCGCGAAGTCGCCGGTATAGTATGACCCTGGAAAGCGTGACCAGTATGAATCCTCATAACGCTTCGGGTCGCCATATATATCAAGGAGCATACCTGGCCAGGGCTTCTTTATTATGAGCAGTCCAGTCTGATTTGGTGGAAGCTCTTTTCCCTCCGGATCA
Source organism: Actinomycetota bacterium (assembly GCA_016649525.1). Lineage (GTDB taxonomy): Bacteria > Actinomycetota > Geothermincolia > Fen-727 > Anoxymicrobiaceae > JAENXM01. Next base: position 63 of record JAENXM010000322.1, on the reverse strand, counting down.
ACCACAGCCGCATCTATGCCTGGTAATGGGAAAGCCGCAGAGCCCGGCTTAAGAGGCATTGAC
>JAENXM010000182.1 GCA_016649525.1 Actinomycetota bacterium | reverse complement strand
TTGGTCTCGGTCGTTTTATTCGATTCCTTGGCGGGTTTTCTGAAAGCGTCGGTTATCTTCCAGCCAAACGCGAAGCCGACCGAGAAGATGCCGGCGAGCACGAGGACGAGAAGCGCTACGACCAGGACATCAGCTGTCCGCGCTCTCCTTGCGCGGACGCGAACCTCCTTCACATCCTTGCGAACGGGCTGTCCGGCCGGGGCGTACCTCCAGGAGACCAGGGTAGCGTTGTCGGATGAGTCGCGGCTGAAGGCGAGCCGGGCGAGCTGGCTCGCGGTCCTCTGAACGTTTATCCCGGAAAGGAGGTTCTCGACCATCTCCTCTTCCGAGACCGTCTTCCACAGCCCGTCGCTCGCCAGGACAATGATGTCCCCGGGGGCGAGCTCCACCTCGTTGTAGCCGATTCTCGCGTGGTCGGCCTGGCCCAGGAACTGGCCACTGTCCGAAGAGGGCACCTGCGGTTGTGGCGGGGGAGGCTCCCCTCCCTCCGGTGGGACGGAGAAAAGACTCGGCTCTTCGGGGGATGGGGTGGCGGTAGGGAACCCGCCGGCAGGCGTCAGGTCGTATAGCCGCTCGTTGTGGAGGAGGTAGGCCCTGTTCGTCCCCACGTGGCCTATGTAAGCGCGTTTACCGTCGGCCACTACGAACGTCAGTGAGACATGCATGGTCTCGGGCACCTTCTCCTGCTGCGCGCACTCGAATAGCCCCGAGTTTATCTTCGCGAGCGAGTCTTTTACAAGCCGCTCCACGTGCGGGGAGGCGAGTTCATCGTCTGTGATGACCGCCGGCTCGACGAGGTCGCGGAGCATGTCGAGGGCGACCTTGCTCGCGTTCTCTCCCTCCGGGTGCTCCACTGGGGTGTCCGCGACCGCCATGTAGGAGTTGATCGGTATGGGGACCCTTCTCAGCGTGTAATCGAAGACGAAGTGAGAATCCCGCGGGAGCTGGTTGTCTCCCATGTGAGACGCCGATCCGACGTTGCCCGATTTTGCCTCGGCCAATTACCCCTCCAATCTCCGAGATGCCGATGAATGATTTTAACGTCTCATTCCAGGTTTCCGAAATTATACCGCAGAATCGAAAAAAGGCTATAATCCCTCTTTCTTCATGGTTCGCGGGTGCCAGGCACCGCTGAGGTTTTTCCGCAAGGCTTCCCCGGGCGGGACCCCGGAATAGATAATAGAGGGCGAGGTGCTCCACCGGGTACCTTGCCCCGGCGATAGCGGGAAGCAGTTTACATCGAAGGGAGAATAACCCGCGCAGGCGGTCCATGTATCTACCGCTACTGGGGTTTCCGCAGAAGATCAGGGGCCTGGCTCGTCGAAAGGAGAAAATGATGGAAGAACCGGTCAAGAGATTGCCTCAAACCGGGATAGACAGAGATGAGATTCTCAAGAGGATGGGGGAATACGGCGCCACGGACGCAGATTGGCGCGAGGCGAGGACGTGGAGCCTGGTATATTACCTCGGCGAAAAACATACCGCGTTCCTTAAAAAAGCATATTCCCTGTTTTTCTCCGAGAATGCCCTCAACCCGATGGCCTTCAAAAGCCTGAAGAGGTTTGAATCCGAGGTCGTCCGTATGACGGCGACCATGTTGAACGGCGATAGCCGTGTCGTCGGCACCATGACCTCGTGCGGCACGGAGAGCTGCCTCCTTGCTGTGAAGACCTACCGCGATCTGGCCCGCGCAAAAAGGCCCTGGATCCGCAAGCCGGAGATGGTGGTGCCGGAATCGGTACACGTAGCCTGGGAGAAAGGCGCTGAGTACTTCGACGTCAAGGCAATACACGCGCCACTCACAAAGGATTTCCAGGTGAACGTGAATGCGGTGAGAAAGCTGATCAATCGAAACACTGTCCTAATCGGCGCATCCGCCCCCTCCTATCCCCACGGCATGGTCGACCCCATACCGGAACTGGCCGCCCTGGCGCGGGAGAAGAACCTTCCGCTTCACGTGGACTCCTGTCTGGGGGGGTTCTTACTCCCATTTGTGGAGAAACTCGGCTATCCCGTTGTCCCCTTCGATTTTCGAGTCCCCGGAGTCACATCGATCTCAGCCGATGTCCACAAGTACGGCTTCGCCGCCAAAGGCGCATCTGTGATTCTCTATAGAGATATGCGGATCTTAAGACACCAGTTCTTCGTCTACGAGAATTGGCCGGGAGGGATCTTCATATCGCCGGCGCTTCTTGGCACGCGGCCCGGCGGGGCGATCGCGGCGGCCTGGGCCGCGATGATGGCTATCGGGGAGAGCGGCTATCTCGACAATGCAAAGCGCATCTTGGATATAACGCGAAAGCTCATCGACGGTATCAACACGATCCCTGAGCTATATGTACTGGGAAATCCTCCCATGAGCGTATTCGCTTATGCTTCGCGTCAGAAAGACGTCAACATCTACGCCGTCGCCGATCAGATGGAGAAGAAAGGCTGGCACGTCGACCGCCTGCACCGGCCGGAGGCCCTTCACGCCATCGTGATGCCGGCTCACGAGAATATATTGGGACGATACCTGGACGACCTGCGCGAATCGGTGGACTACGTGAAAAAGAACCCCGAGCTGGCAACAAAGGGCGGGGCTGCCATGTACGGCATGATATCGCAGATCCCGCTGCGGGGCATGGTGAAGAGCAACGTTCTGAAGTTGATGGAAGATATGTACGGATCGGAAGCCAGGTTGCCCGAATTCGACGAGCCTGAGGGAGTCGAAGCAAGGCCGGCGGACCTTACTACCAGGCTCGCCATGGGATTCTTGAAGATAAGAAACCGCTTTCGAAAATAAATAGAGGATCGTATGTTATCGGCGCCGGCAGGCGAACGCCGTCAACCACCCGCTACTTGAACTTCAACGCTTCCTCGATGTCGACGTCTCCGGTTATGGTCAGCTTGCCGTGGCCCGCCTTTATCGCGGTGATGGTGAACGGCAGGTCCTCCCGGACCGTGAATATCGGGCTGTCGCTGATGTACTGCCTTACCGCCGCCTCGTACTCCCCCGGGACGCTCCCGCCGCCGACCGTTATGTTGTCCGGCACGATGAACACCTCACGCCCGTTCCGGGAGACGAGGGTTCCGGTCCCGCTCACGTTCAAAGGTCCGAACCCGAGGTCTAGAGTGCCGGTTACGAGTATCTCCGAGTCCTGTATCGTCACCTGGGGGTTTTCAAGGTACGAATCGGCGACCGAGAAGAAGTCATTTATCTCCCCCTGGCCGATCACGGCGTCGAATGTCCCGCTGGGGTAGGCACTGCTGGACAGCTTTATGGAATCGAAATCGATCCCTTCGAGCTTAATCTCCTTTGCTTCTATCGTGAGCTTGCTGTATTTCTTGCTGAAAAGCTTGAATGCCGGGAAGGCCCTTACCGATACGGATACGTCGGTCGCATCTGGGCACCGCTTCTTGATCTCCCGTTCGATGTACCAGGAGGCGCCTACGGGGATGAGAAGTTCACCGGCGATGTAAAGCGCCAGCAGGACTGCCAGGATGATTATGAGGATTTTCAATGGTCTGCTCAATCTACACCTCGGAGGCGAGCCCGGAAAGAAGCCGGCCTTATGAGCCGTTCTTCGAGAGTACGACGAGGGCGTCTACCGCGATCGGCTTTCCGTCGGGCGCGACGATGAGAGGGTTGACGTCGATCTCGGCGACGTTCTCCTGCTCGATACCGATCTTGGCCAGGCCCACGAGCGCCTTCGCGAGGAGCTTCCTTTCGACGGGCGGCTTGCCGCGCACCGGACCGAGGATGGCCTTCGCCCTTATGTCATCCATCATCTGGAGCGCGTCTTCCTCCGTTATGGGAGCTACCCGGAATGACGTGTCCCTGAGTATCTCGGTGAAGATGCCGCCGAGGCCGAACATGACACACGGACCGAACTGCGGGTCCCTGATGAGCCCGATTGCGAGCTCCCGTTCGCCCGCGACCATCTTTTGAACGAGGATACCCTCGTAAGG
>JAENXM010000190.1 GCA_016649525.1 Actinomycetota bacterium | reverse complement strand
CGCGCTCCGTCCGTACCTGGCCTCGCTCGGGGTCGAGCCCGAGCGGCTACAGCTCGCGTGGATCTCCGCCGCCGAGGGAGAGAAGTTCGCTTCCGTCATCAAGGAAATTGTGGAAGCTGTGAAAAAGCTCGGGCCGATCGATAGGACGAAGCTCCGCTACTGGGAGGCCGAGAGGCAGAAGGCCGAGGCCTGACGGCACCCGCATTCCACTTTAACCCGGCCTCTTAGCCCGGCCTCTTAGCCCGGCCTCTTAGCCCGGCCTCTTAGCCCGGCCTCTCAGGCCGGGGACGTTGAACCGGGCTGAGAGCCCGACCTAAAGAAATCCCGCGCTCGCGGTTGTAGCAGAATCCCGCCACCACTATACTATTTACTTCAACACGCGAGGTTAAAGAGCCGGCGCGGGTTAAATATAGAGTAGGTGAATCAGGGATGTCGATCGTAGTACAGAAGTTCGGCGGTACCTCAGTCGCCGACGTCGAGAAGATCAAAGCAGTCGCAAAGCGGGTGGTCGACAGCAAGAAGAGGATCGACCACGTCGTCGTAGTCGTGAGCGCGCTCGGAAACACTACGGACGAGCTGTTGGAACTCGCGCGCGCGGTCTCGGTTAGCCCGCCCGAGCGCGAGATGGACATGCTTCTCGCCACAGGCGAGCAGGTCTCGATGGCCCTCCTCGCCATGGCTATCAAAGAGCTGGGCCAGGAAGCGATAAGCATGACCGGCCACCAGGTCGAGATAGTTACCGACAGGTGGCATACAAAAGCGAAGATCAGGCACGTAAGCACGGAACGCCTTATCGAGGAACTGCGTAAGGACCGTGTGGTCGTGGTGGCCGGGTTCCAGGGCGTGACCGGCGAGGGCGAGATAACCACGCTCGGGCGCGGCGGGTCGGACACCACCGCGGTGGCGCTTGCCGCATCGCTGCACGCGGATTTCTGCGAGATATATACTGACGTTGACGGCGTCTTCACGGCGGACCCGCGCCTGGTGCCCGGTGCGCACAAGCTCGAAGAGGTATCGTTCTTGGAGATGCTGGAGATGGCGGCGACCGGCGCCAGGGTGCTGCAGTCGCGCTCCGTCGAGTACGCACGGAACTACAACGTGCCGTTACACGTCAGGTCCAGCTTCCACAGTGGAGACGGCACCTGGGTAAGAAGCGAGGATGATATCATGGAAAAGGCCATTGTGAGTGCGGTGACCCACGACTTCGGCGAGGCCAAGGTGACAATCATGGGCGTCCCCGACAGGCCGGGCGTCGCCGCCAGGCTCTTCGGCGATCTCGCGGACGCCAACGTGAACGTGGACATGATCATACAGAACGTGAGCGAGGGGGCACGAACAGACATCTCCTTCACGGTAAGCCAGGAGGACCTCGAGAAGGCGAAGAAGCTTATCGGGGAGATAAGCGAGTCCATCGGGGCCGAGGGCTGCGACTTCGACGAGGGAATAGCCAAGATCAGCCTCGTCGGCGCGGGCATGCGGTCCCACCCCGGGGTAGCCGCCGGGATGTTCAAGACCCTGGCCGACAACGACATCAACATCGAGATGATAAGCACGTCGCCCATCAAGATATCGTGCGTGGTCAGGCGCGAGGCCGGCGAGAAGGCGGTCAGGGCGCTTCACGAGCACTTCGGCCTCTGAGCGCGCATGGCAACCTTTCGCGCGCCCGGCACGTTTCCAGATACGAGGGCTGCTTTCAGTCCGGCCGGATCGCCTCAAGGAGGAAAACGATGAAAGAGCCACGCGTCGCCATTGTCGGCGCGACCGGCATGGTGGGGCAGGAGATGAGGAAGGTCGTCGAGCAGAGAGATTTTCCGCTCGAGAGCCTTAAGCTCCTCGCTTCGGAGCGCTCCCGCGGACAGTCCTTCGATTTCCGCGGGGAGACCATAGACGTCGAGGTACTGGATGAGGGCTCGTTCAACGATGTCAACATAGCCCTATTCTCCGCTGGCGCCTCGATCTCGAAGAAATTCGCGCCTATCGCCGCAGGAGCGGGAGCGGTCGTCATCGATAACTCGAGCGCGTTCCGCATGGACCCGGCGGTGCCGCTCGTCGTCCCCGAGGTCAACGCGGGCGAAGCGCGCAAGCACATCGGCATAATCGCAAACCCGAACTGCTCCACCATCCAGCTCGTCGTCGTGCTGGACCCGCTCCACAGGGAGTTCACCATCCGGAGGGTCGTCATATCGACCTACCAGTCGGTCTCAGGAACCGGCAAGGAGGCAGTCGAGGAGCTGCGGCAGCAGATAAGGGACATCGAGGAGGGCAGGCGGGTCGCGGTCGATGTCTACCCGCACCAGATCGCCTATAACGTCCTGCCCCACATAGACGTGTTCCTCGACAACGACTACACGAAGGAAGAGATGAAGATGGTCGACGAGACCCGCAAGATAATGGGCGAGCCGGACCTCCCGGTGACCGCCACAGCGGTCCGGGTCCCTGTGTTCGTCGGCCACAGCGAGTCGGTCAACATACAGTTCGCCAAGCCAGTCGAACCCGCCGAGGCCAGGGAGGTACTCTCCGCCGCGCCGGGGGTAGAGATCATAGACGATCCGGCAAAGAACCTGTACCCCCTGGCGACCGACTGCGAGGGCAAGGACCCGTCATACGTCGGCAGGATAAGGAAAGACGACTCCGCCGAGAACGCCTTGAACCTCTGGATCGTGAGCGACAACCTGCGGAAGGGTGCCGCGCTCAACGCCGTCCAGATAGCCGAACTGCTGCTCGGATGACCGGGATTCCACCTCGACGAGGCAACGGGCAGATGGAGACACCGGGCAACCGGGGCGATGAGAGCCAGGGCCGGCCCTGTTGTTCGAGACATCCGGAATCGGCAGCAGTCGCCAGATGCGTGAACTGCGGGCACTTTGCGTGCCCCGTGTGCCGCGTTCTCCTCGGCGGCAGAAACTACTGCGTCGACTGCGCGGCCCAACACCTGACAGCGTATCCACCTGGGGCCGCATACCGACCCCCCGCCAGGCCGGCAAGGCCCGAGGTCTTCCCCGGCGCGCCCTGGGGGGTAGGGGAGGCTCTGATAATATTCTTTCTTTCGATGGCTATCGCGGCGGCTTTTAGCGTCGCCATCTTCTACCTGTTTCTCCGGCAGATAGCTTCACCAACCACGGCCATCATTCTTCTCCTGTTTACTTCAAGCTGCATGCTCTACGCGCTTCTGCTGGCGGGCACTTTCTACTCGGTCAAGTACCGGCACAGAAGTACTCCCTCGGCACTGGGGCTCCGGCTTCAGGGCCTGGGCAAAGGCTTCGCCTGGGGAGTCGGCCTGGGCGTGCCCCTGTTCGTGGTCGCGATGGGGCTTGCCTACCTGTCCCAGAAAGTGATAGAGCCGACACGGGTGGACTACGTGAGCAGGGCCCTGGACAGAACGTCCTCCGGCGGTGTAAGTGTGCCGCTCATCGTCATACTCGTTTTCACGCTGGTGGTACTCGCGCCGGTGTGCGAAGAGATATTCTTCCGGGGCTACCTTTATCCGGCCCTCCGCAACCGGATGAACATGCAGCCCGCCATGATCCTGAACAGCATGATATTCGCGGCGGTCCACTTCGAGCTGATCGGTTTCCTGCCGAGGCTCGTGCTCGCCTACGGCCTCTGCTACCTCTACGAGAAGAACAGGACAATCGCCGCCCCCATCGTCGGCCACGCGCTGTACAACGGGCTCATCGTCATGTTCGCAATTCTGAGCATCTTCTAACAGCCCCGCTGCGCCCACTCCCGCGGCAGGCCTTGCGGATGATTCCGCGTATCGGGAGCATCCCCTCGACGTTATTGAGATAGGGCGAGTTTGACTAACTCCGGAGGCACCCTTATATTAAGG
>JAENXM010000290.1 GCA_016649525.1 Actinomycetota bacterium | reverse complement strand
GGCCTGAGCGACCTTCTGGCCGTGTTCGTCGGTCCCCGTCAGAAAGAAGACCTCGCGCCCCTTCATGCGCTGGTAGCGCGCGATGACATCCGCCACCACGGTCGTGTATGCCGTGCCGATGTGCGGTTCGTCGTTCACGTAGTATATCGGGGTCGTAACGTAAAAAACCTCACCCAATGGCTATTCGCCTCCAGTAGTTCGACATAAGAATAATAGCAGAAGAGGGGAGAAGCAGTGTTAGTAACTGGGTCAGGTCTTAAAACGTGACTTACTAATCGTGAATTCTTATATATGCCGGGCTAAGAGCCCGGTCTAAATCCTTGCACATCATTCGATGGTGAAGCGCCTCAGAACGTTTTGGCTTTGATTCACAAACTTTATCAGCGCTTCCTTGTGCTCCTCACCTTTCTGCCGTTTTATGTTGGGTACCGGCAACCGAGAAAGGGGTTCCCCCGCTTTTCTCAGCATGGGGACTATCTCTACCGTAAGGTCACGCATCCTCTCGGCGGAAAAGAAATCACTCTGGTACTCAACCTGGTGCCCCCGCCAGTCTGAGACTAACAGGGAGAAAGCGCAGAAGACGTCGCCCCATACGAAAAAGACGGGTCGCTTCCTCCCGAGCCCGAGCGAGGCCGCGACACTTTCCCGGTCGATCCAATAGTAAGCTTGTCCCCGACCCCCTTGTTTCTGTGCGATTCCCGCGCCTACCAGGTCCTCGAGCACATCATACACACGCCCCTGCTGATACTTGATCTTTGCGGCAATCCCGTGTGAGCTTCCACCCTTCTCCGTGAGCAGATAGGTCATCACGTCAGCACGTGCTCCCGCCCCATAGTAATCTCGCAGGCGGAGCATCAGGTTCGCGGGGTTCTTGGGGTCGGGCCTCCCCGAGTGGCGGCGGATTCTCGGACTGCCCCTCAATAGCTTCCACCTCAGGAATACCTCGTCGGGCTGCTTGCGGCCCTGCGCGTAGCGACCCTTTTCACGCCGGAAGAGCTCCTCCGTTTCGACCTTATCAAGGGCTTTCAGGGCTTCTTTCCTGACTCCCGGGAAAATGTCCTTCCCTTTATCCTTGGCCACATAGTCCAGAACCGCGCCAAGAGTCCTCTGAACGTCAGGACCGAAAGAACGGGAGATATTCTTGAGCCTCCAGGGCTTCAACAGTTTGTTGTTCATGATCGTCCAGTCCATCGCCTCATCGAAGATTCGCGCGTCCTGCCTCCCAAATGCGCAGGTCGCGACCAGTAGCGCCTCAGGGTCCACTATCGACTTGCGGCACGGCTCCACGGTTAAGAAAGCCCCCAGTGCCGCCCACTGGCTCCATATGATTTTATCGATTGTCTCGATCAAGCCGTTCAGCCAGGTCTCCATGTCCCACTTCCTTCAGGACTGCCAGTATCTCCGGCAAAACTCCGCTGTCTTGCTCAAGGCACCACGCCGCAGCGGCCTCTGCCTCTTCCCTGGAAACCTTCATGGCCACCAGGTCTCCGATGTCCGGCTCGCCCCTGGCAATTGCTGCCCACATCTTCAGGCAGACCATGTGCGGACGGGAGCAAAGCCGAATAGTCAGGCGCGTCCCGTAGCGCCTTACCTGCGCCCTGTCCACCAGGTCAGCGGGCAGCTCAGTATCGTCATGCAAGCTTATCGCAGGGGTGCTGAACCAATGTTTCCCTTCATTAAAGAGAGACCCCACCCGTTCAACAGCCGCTTTGAACTCCTTGCTCACCAAAGGCTTTCTGAGCACCAAGGAACCATCTTCCTCAACCACCAGGCCGAGGCCGTCGATATCCCTGGTGGGTCTGTCGATGATTCCTTGAAGCAGCAGAGCCATTGCGCCGCAGACGACGATATCTACGGGGCCTATCCCTTGCTCTTCCAGTACATCTCCCAGTGCGGATAGCATGTCTTCTGCCTTGCGAGAATCCATCAGTAATAACCTTAACTGTTACTAGTATTATTGATAAGTATAATAGTAGTTTCTTTGTGTGTCAAGAAAGAACTGCAGCAAGGTAACTTAGCGGTAGAGTGAAGCAGCTCGAGCCATAGCCCTATCTGCAACTGCGGAGGTAGAGAAATTCGAGCAGAAGAGACTCTCCTATTCATCAATGCCGTCGCCTTTCATGAACTGCACTTCTGTTGGTATATTAGCAGGAGGGTGTGACAATATATTTGTCAGGTTGGGCTAAGGTCGCAATCGTTTTGTATAATCATGATGACGGCAGTTCTATAGTTCAAAGATGAGAGGCGATGGCTGCTCCAGACGAGATACTGAGACTGATCGAGCATTTCGACCGCAACCGTGACGCCTACGTCTCCGGCGCTTACAAAGAGGCGCAGCTCAGGCACGAGTTCGTCGATCCATTCTTCAAAGCCCTTGGCT
>JAENXM010000158.1 GCA_016649525.1 Actinomycetota bacterium | reverse complement strand
GACTAATCTCTCTGGCATTGCTATAATCTACAGTCGGGGGTGCACACAGGTGGACAGGGTAAAAGCTCTGTATATCTTCATCATCGACGACGACGAGCAGGTGTCCCGTATACTCGAGATTCTTCTGACTCAGGAAGGGTTCCGGGTGGGTTCAAGCACCGACAGCGAACAGGGTCTGGAGGCGGTGAAGAATGAACCGCCGGATCTCGTTATCCTCGACATCATGATGCCGAAGAAAACCGGGCTCGACCTTATGGAAGAGATTCGCGCGGAACGGAGAACCAGTGATGTCCCGATCCTGTTCCTCAGTGCCATCAAGCAAGAGGAGACGATAGTGAAAGCGCTGAAGGGCGCGGACGACTACGTCGTCAAACCCATCGGATCCCTTGAACTGAAGGAGCGCGTCCACAAAATCCTGGACCGCAGACTCTCAAGAGCCGCTGAGACAGAAGGCATCAAGGAACCGTCCTTCGAACGCGTGCCGGTGAATATAGGGAATGAGATCTTTCTCGTTCCCTCACGGGAGATCTATTTCGTGAATGCGTCGAGGAATTACAGCTACATCCATACGCGCGGGAAGAGTTTCCTCACCAGCTTCTCCATCGGTGACCTTGAGGAGAGGCTTTCCGGCCACGGCCATTTTCTCCGCGTGCACCGCTCCTACATCGTGAACTTCGATCACATACACAAGATAACAAAGGACTCACCACAGAAAGTGCTCATCGTTCTGGATGATGACAGCCATTCGGAAATCCCGGTCGGGAATTCCTACTATCCAAAGGTACGCGGGCTTCTCGGTATTTGAGGCTGCAGCCTAAAGGCCCTCCAAATACTGTTGAATCCGTCCTCAAATATATGGTTTCGTACTGCTATATCCGCCATCCGTCAATTCCAGCCACGCGAACCGTCGCTTACGCGTTCGCCGCACGTTTCATTATACGTACAGATAATAAATCAGGGGGATGTGTATTTAGATGAATGCTCGGAAGCCGGAAGGAAGGGACCTGAACACGAAACGGGCGCTGCTGATCGCCCTTTCGGCGGGCACTTCCGCAACCCCAGGAGGTTCTTGTGTTGTCCTTTAGAAAGATCGTGTCAACCGCATTGTTCGCGGCCCTGGCAGTCTCTATCGTATTGGTTGCCGCGACCGGGTGCGTACTTTTTCCGCCCCCGAACCTGAAAGTGAGCCACTCCGCGGTCCTCATAGACGACGCCGACTCAGACGGCAGCCTGTCACCGGGGGATGCCCTCGAGTACACCCTCACCTATGAGCACGACATACCTTATGAGTTAGATACGTATATGACCGATGACTACGACGAGACGTTGATTGCCGCTGTCACGGATATATCCGGCGGGGGTGTGGACAGCTCGGGCAGTACAACATGGGACCTCGGGCCCGTTCGACCGCGATCTCCAGCGCATACGCAGACCTACAGGGCCAGGTTGAAGGGAGACGAATCATTCCCGCCCGGCGATACGAACCTCGTCAACAGTGCTTTGATAGAATACAAGAATTTCGATCGCAAGATTGAAGACACTCACACTGAAATCGTCACCAGGCTGGTGCCCGACCTGGAGATAGAGATGACTGCGGCGCTCTTCGAGGACGCCGACTCGGACGGTCGCCTCTCACCGGGGGATGCCCTCGAGTACACCCTCACATACAGGAACAGGGGCCAGACGATAGCCCCCGACGTGGTCCTGACCGACGACTTCGACGAGGCGCTCGTCGGCTCGGTAACCGACATGTCCAACGGAGGCGCCTCGGACTCGGGTAAGATAACATGGGATCTGGGTGAGCTCCCTGCCGGGTCTCCCGACTATAGCCAGACCTACAGGGCCAGGTTGAACGGAGAGGCATCCTTCCCCGCAGGCGATACGGACCTCGTAAACGAGGCCACCATACTCGAAAGGAAGACAGGGGACTCGGATGCGGCCACCCAAACCGAGGTCGTTACCAGGGAGCTCGCAACGACCGGGCTGAAAGTGCTGGGCTCCAAGGGCTGGCTCCTCGCCGAGGGCTCGACAGGTGGAGGTTTCGACACCTGGATCCTCCTCCAGAACCCGGGTACCGTGAAGGCGAACGCGGAGGTCACCTTCATGACTGAAGCGGGCAGCCAGGCTCCCGTCCCCGTTCCCATGGAAGCAGAGAGCAGGGCCACCATAAGGATCAGCGACTACGTACCGAATAACTTCCAAGTATCGACGATGGTCACATCCGACGTCCCGATAATGGCCGACAGGAGCATCTACTGGGATAAGAGGTTTTCGGGCGAGGGTAGTATCTCCGGAAGCCCGCAGCCCTACGAGATGAAGAGCGGCCACTCGAACATCGGAACGCCTCTCGAGTCGATTTCAGCCCGGGGTGATGGAACCGGGCGGATAACAACCTACATCCCGGAAGGGTCCACAGCGGGAGGGTTCGACACCTGGATCCTCCTCTGCAACCCGAACGGCCAGGAAGCGAACACACAGCTGGCCTTCACCACTGCGAGCGGGGTCGCCGCACAGAACACAGTCCAGGTGCCCGCTCACAGCCGGAGGACGGTGCATTTGAACGAGATAGTACCCAACGAATCCGAGGTGGCGACTGAGATATCGAGCGACGCTGCAATCCTGGCGGAGCGAAGCATGTACTGGGACCCCAACATGGATAACCTGCAGCCGTACGAGGCCAGGGGCGGTCACTCGAGCTCCGACTCTGCCTCCCCCGCCCGTGAGTGGTTTATAGCCGAAGGTTCTACCGGGGCCGGCTTTGAGACCTATATCCTGGTCCAGAACCCGCAGGACGGGAGCGCGGATGTCGTAGCCACATTCATGAACGACAAGGGCGTCGCCGCCGAGAAGGGATTCAGCATGATGCCTCATTCACGAGCGACGCTCAGGGTCTCCGATTACGTGCCGAACGAATTCGACGTCTCCACCAAGATAACCGCCAACCAGGACGTCGTGGCCGAGAGGAGCATGTACTGGGATAAGCTCGAAGTCCAACAGACCTACGAGATGAGGGACGGCCACTCCTCGACAGGCGTATCATCCCTCGGCGCTACCTGGATGATAGCGGAAGGCAGCACCGGCACAGGGTTCGATACCTGGATCCTGTTGAGCAATCCCGGCGACAGCGAAGCAGACACCGCGGTGACCTTCATGAACGCCGAAGGGCCGCTGGCTCCCATAAACGTGAAGATACCGCCCCGATCGCGCAAAACCATACGGATAAACGACTACGTGCCAGACGACTTCAACGTTTCGACCCTAATAGAATCGAACACCCCGCTGGTCGCCGAGCGAAGCATGTACTGGGACAAGCGCGAGGCTTCCGGAATACAGCCGTACGAGATGATGGGTGGACATTCAGCGCCGGGGTTGGATCCATAAGGCATGGACCCCAAGGGCCATGATAAAAGGGGCACTCTTATGAGTGCCCCTTCCCCTTTCTTATCTATAATAAGTCCGCCCAACGTCCATCCTCTATCCGCGGATTTCGCTCAATCGGCCGTCCGTCATGTGGAAAGCCCGGTCCGAGACACCGATTATGCTCTCGTCGTGCGTCACTATGAGTACGCAGTTGCCGTTCCCACGCGCCAGCCCGGTCAGGATGTCGATCACCGTTTGACCTGTGGCCGTATCCAGGTTGCCGGTGGGCTCGTCCGCGAGGAGGACGTCCGGGTCGTTGGCGAGTGCCCTTGCTATCGCCACCCTCTGGTTCTCGCCCCCGCTCATCTTGTTCGGCCTCGCCCTCAGGAGCCTCCCGCCGACCTCCATCCTTTCCAGGAGCTCCGACGCCCGCCTTTTCTGCTGTTCTTGCGGGACACCCGCCAGGTCCATGGGTAGCATCACGTTCTCGAGGGCTGTGAGGGTAGGGATGAGGTTGAAGAACTGGAACACGAAACCCACGTTCTCCCTGCGGTACCGGACCAGGTTCGTTCCCGGGTCGAGGATGTCCTGACCCGATACCGTTATCTCGCCCGACTCCGGCTTCTCCAGCGAGCCGACCACGTACAAGAGCGTCGTCTTGCCGGACCCGGAAGGTCCTACGATAGTGGTGACCTCGCCCTTGTCGGCGGTGAAGCTGACAGAGTCCACCGCGGTTACCTCTCCGGCCTTCGCCTGGTAAGTCTTGCTGACGTCTTCAACCTTCAGTATCTCCCGGTCTGACATCTCATTACCTCATTCCATACTCAGGACCCTCGCGGGTCTCAACCTGATGATCCAGAACACCGGGATCGCCATCCCCACCAGGCTTATCCCGAGGAGTATCAGGATGCCGTAGAGGAACAGCGAGCCCCGGTAGACGACATTAAGCTTGGCCGCCTGTTCCGTCTGGCCGGAAGCGCCGATGCTGAACCTGCCGCCCTCCTTGTAGAGATTCTGCTGGCCGCCTAACTTTCTCATGACACCGCCCGGTCCTCTCTGCTCCTGCTGCTGGCTGGTTGTGGACGCTTGGCTCTTAGGCAGCAGCCAGTTGCCCATGCTCTGCCCGATAAGGGCGGTTGCTCCCATCGCCAGGATGATCGCCACCAGGCAGATACATAGCACTTCGAAAGCGTACTG
>JAENXM010000192.1 GCA_016649525.1 Actinomycetota bacterium | reverse complement strand
GGCACCGCCTTCCCTCTTCTAAGGGAGACGAGTATGCCGGTGGTCATAGTCGAACCTGCCTTCATAACGAACCCCGAGGAAGAAAAGCTCCTCGCCGACGATTCTTTCATTGAAAAAACAGCAATGGCAATCGCCGAAGCGTCCGCGAAATATTTCGAAGGGGTCAAATCAAAGGCGGAGGGCTAGCGCCGCGTCCTAGCGGGGCTCGGTGCGGGGAAATGCGCCCCCGGCAAGCGAAGGCAGGGGCAGCCGCTCGAGAAGCGACTGTATGCTCTCCTGCAGGGGGGCGAGGGACCTCAGATCGAGGCGCATGAGGGGAGCTTCCAGGTGTCCCTTCACAACCCGAAACCCGTACTCCTCGAAAAAACCCGCCGGCCCCGGCGGGGCGCTCCTGTCCCGGGAAAGGCCGTGGGTCTCAAGCACCCTTGCCCTGCTCCGGTGTAGAGTCCTAGAGACCGAGTCAAGAAGCAGCCTGCCCAAACCCCTGCCACGGAGCTCGGGCACCACGTAAACGCAGGTGATATATATAGAGCCATCCGTGGGCACGGGGTAGAGCATGCTGGACAGGCGGGGAACCATCCCGGCGGGCGCGAACTGCACGTAACCGAGTGACACGTTATCGCTCATAATGAGCTTGCCAGGACTGAACCCTCCCTCGAGGACCCGCGAGACCCAGCTTTCCTTCCCCTCGCTGGCAGGGCAGGTGCCGGGTGAACCCGCGCCGGTCGTCTCCCAGAAACAACAGGTCGAGCAACCACCCGGAAGGGCGGAAACGAGGGACCGGTCAAGGTCAAGGATTTTTCTTCTCTGAGCCGCCAATAACAACCCCCTGCGGACAAGTTCACCTACAAGATGTTATCCAAAAACCAGCCTCAAGCCAACGCCATTGAAGTGAGTTCCTGCATTGAGTGACTGCGGCCAGGTTGTGGGAAACGCGCTGGCTCCTCGAGCTCCCGGGTCAGATGGAAGAGATGCCGTGGTAAATAGACTTCACCTCTACCTCACCGGTGGAGGTGTCGAACTTGATGCTTCTGCCGTAGTTGCCGCCGATGTCCTCACCGACCAGCGGTATCCTGAGCCTCTCGAGCTCCCGCTTTATCCCCTCGACGTTCCTGGCACCGATGTGGGTGTGAGGGGAGTTCGCGGCCCACTGGTTATTGCCGGGTATGTCGAACATCTTCGAGCCGCCCGCTATCTTGCAGCGGAGCCCTGTACGCCGCGCGCCCAGTTGCACCAGTTTCTCCACCAACCTCGACACCGCGATGTCCGCGAACTTGCCGGGGATCTCCTCGCTGTCGGTCCCCCTGCTCTCGGGCAGCATGACGTGCGCAAGGCCACCGACTTTCCTCAAAGGGTCGTACATCGCCACCGCGACACATGAACCCAGTCCGTAGCTCGCCAGTACCCTGGAATCATCCGAGCCCTTCAGTTCCGCGACTCCCACGCTCTCAACGTCACTCAAAGGGTACCCCCAAACGCTCCAGTATCGCGCCGAGAGCGCCCAGGTCGGGGAAAAGCACAAGGTGGCCGTGGATGAGCTTTCCGGAGATCTTGAAATCAGTCTCCACCACCAGGACGTAATCCTCGAACTCAGCCACGTCAACCAGGACGTGCTCCAGTATCGCTCCGGCCATATCCATCGCGAAGCCCGGGACCGACGGCTTGAAGAAGAGGCCCGTCAGCTCTCCGAGCGAATTGAGGTACGCGCCGGACAGTATGCTACCGGTCTCCTCGAGCGCCGACCGCCGGACCGCCATGTCATCGTCATCCGACATGCCGGGCGTGATCATAAGGTCCGCCAGCGAAAGTGCTCCCTCCCTCTCGAGAAGCAACAGGATGCTGCCGGGGCAGTCGCCCTTGATGCGCATGTATATCCCCGCCACGGGGACCTCCGGCCCACCGGCGAGCCCCGTAACGCTCGCGAGCGGCAGCAGGCTCGCCCTTGGGACGGAAAGCCCCACCTTCTTGCCCACCATCTGGGACAGGGCTATCGACGCGTTGCCCGCGCCGATGTTGCCGGCCTCCCTGAGAGCGTCCATCTGTTTCGGCGAAAGATCTTTGCTCGTCCCACCCGACACCATACACCCGTCCTTTCTAGGTACCCGCGCCCCTGCTCAACAGGCTTGGAATATCAAGAATCAGTGCCACTCGACCAGTACCGAGGATGGTCGCGCCGGCGAACCCCTCGACAACTTTGAGGAATTTATCGAGCGAGCTTATCACTATCTCCTGCTGCCCCAGAAGCTCGTGGACTTCGACCCCGACGAGCCGCGTGCCGACCTCGGTGATCACGACCGGAAACGGCTCGTTGCCGTTCAACACCCTCTCGCTTCCGAACAGGACATCGAGGCGTAAAAGCGGTATCGTCTCATCCCGCAGGAAGATGGCCTCGTGGTTCTGCACCGTCTTTACATCAGTCGGATTGATCACCTTTGTCTCGCGGACCGTGCCGAGCGGGATGGCATACGTCTCGTCGGCAACCTCGACCATCAACGCCTGGACGATGGCAAGGGTGAGCGGCAGCTTGAGTGTCACCCTTGTACCACGACCCGGGGCCGTGTCGAGGACCACGAAGCCTCCGAGCGACTCGGCCTTGGCCTTCACGAAATCCATTCCCACTCCCCTTCCCGAGACGCCGCTGACCTCCTCGCTGGTCGAGAACCCCGGCATGGCGATTACGTCCAGCAGGTTGTCTGCGGTGAGCTGCCTCCTCTCCTCCTCAACTATGAGGCCCTCGCGCTCGGCAAGGTCGAATGTCTTCTCAGGGTCCATGCCCTCACCGTCGTCCTCCACTTCTATGGCTATGTAGTTGCGGTCACGGTAAGCCGACAGTTTGACGATGCCCCTTTCCGGCTTCCCCTTCATCCTCCTATCATCTCGGCCGGTAATCCCGTGATCCACCGCGTTTCTTATCATGTGCATCAGCGGGTCGCTTATCTCGTCCAGAATCGTCCTGTCCAGCTCTATTTCCTTCCCCTCCACCACGAAGTCGACGTCCTTGTCCTGCGACCTCGCAAGATCGCGCACCATCCGGGGGAACCTGTTGAAGACGTTCTCCACCGGGACCATCCGCGTCTTCATAATCTCTTCCCGCAACTCGGCGGTCAGGCGAGCCGTCTGGTCTAGCGCCTCCCGCAGCTCGGGGATCTCAAAACCGTACGCGATCTGGTCGAGGCGGGTCCTGTTTATCACCAGCTCTCCGACCAGGTTCATCAACGTATCGAGGCGCGCGATGTTTACCCGGACGCTCTGCGCCTTCCTGGCCATCATGACTGGCGTCTCCCCGGCTGCTGCTACCGGCGTGGCGCCTTCCTCCTCCTTGGGCTTTTCCGCCTCAGGAACGGTCTCGATATCCACGCTTGCTATCTCGGCTATGGCCATGAGGGCGTTTTCCACCTTGTCAGCAGCCTCGTATGTAGCGAATCCGACCTGGAAGCTGTCCTCGAACTTCTCGTCCTCGAGCGACTCGACCGATGGAAGGCTTGAAATCACCTCGCCGAGCTGCGCGAGCTTCTTGAAGACCATGAACACCCGGACCGACTTGAGCAGGCATCCGGCGTCGAGCGTAACGGTAAGCCTGAAGATGCTCATCCCGGGCACCTGCGAGTACCTGATCATGTCCCGCTCGTCTATCTCGAGAACGGCCGGCGCCTTCTCCGTTGGTACTCCTTCGACTTCCACCTCGGGGGTAACTTCAACAACCGGTTCCTCTTCCTCCACCACACCGGCAGCCGGAGGCCCCGCGGGCTCCCCGGCCACCTCGACAATGCCCCTTATCTCAGAGACGAGCGCACGGTAGTCGAACG
>JAENXM010000132.1 GCA_016649525.1 Actinomycetota bacterium | reverse complement strand
GGACTATTAAGACCCCGCATATTGGGTCGCACCGTAATGTCTTCAAAGAGCACGATAAAGTCACCTATAGCACGCATCCTGCTTAGGCCTTGCTTAATAACAAGGGTTATCGCGGTCAAGAGACGTCGGTTTCATTTGAGAGAAGGAGGACCGCTCGACGGACTTGATGGCATTAGGGGATGAAGTGGCAATACCAGTATGGTGATAGATTACACGGGCACCCAGGGACCAGGTGGTGTCCAAGCACCCTCGAAAGATTCCCCAGACAGCAAAGGGCTGATGAACTCAGCAATCGATTGAGCCACTTCCTCCAGGTTGAGAGGAACAGACTCTAACCGGTTCATTCGACAGAAAGCTTGCCATTGTGATGACTTCATCTCAGCTCTTGAGAAATCATCAATGAGTACAATTAGTTCGGGAGAAGCATCTGTCCCCCGGTTATTGAATGTCTTGCCAATCGCCTTTCTTAGGGTTTTTCCGTCAAAGCCATATTGCCTCGAAAGCAGCCAGATATCGAAGAAGTCCTTCATTCGGCTGTTCAGCATCCCAAACCGTGCTATCGATTGGAGCTTCTCTGCAATCATACTTTCACGGCTGTAACCTCGCAGTGTTGGCTTGGGCATATCAAGCAAGACGGGGTAGGTGAGTAAGACAGGAGAAGGTATAACCGAGTCGCCGAAACCGACATCGAGTTGAATATTTAACAACGCAGGCCCGAGATTCCCGCGGATCCTTACCCTGACCCCTTGATATTCATCAACCTCCGCAATCGTTTCTCCGGAAACACTATTGGCATCGAAGGTAATTCCGTCAGACTCGACTTCCTGCGCGCAGATTTCTCTCGCAATAGTAGCGATCGCATCGACGTCGTTCTCAATGATACCGAGGAGGTCTATGTCTGACGTGGGGCGCGATGGGGGAGCATTCCAAACAACAAGCATAAGTGCACCCTTCAATACGAACTTCTCAGAATATGGAGATTTGGAAAGTCGGTACAAGAAGCGCTCCATCGCATAATACTGCAGGAGTTCGTTGAAAGGCCTGTTCTCCTCACGTGCCTTGTTGAGGAGGCGCCTGTGGACGGAGGCAGATAAATCCTTAACTTCTCGGTTGCTCATAGCAGCGCCTCAACGTATGGCCGCATAACGTTCTCCACTCTGCAGATCTTGGCGAAGTGCATGAGCTCACCAATATCGAAGCTAGATGTTTTCCGATAAAGCCTAAGGGCTTCCATCGCGACATCCATGCCCAGTTTATTCCTGAACTTGAAGCAATCAGCGACAGTCTTTGCGGGACTGTAGACTTTTACCGGGATACCATCCACCTCGTGGGTCTTGATGCCCTCCGCGAACGCCCGTTCAGAGAATTTGAATATGCGAACCGGCGGAGAGTCGATTCGAGGTTCTTCAGATCCCCTGGGCAGAGCGATATACACCTCATGAGGGACCTGGGTTGTGAGCTCATGAAAAGATAGAGCGGACAGGAGACAGATCACTCCCCTTGGCACCCTGAGAGCGACGGTAGTAAGGTCAGGATTCGACAGAGGAGGTAGTTCTGCCAGCCTGTAGCGGCCGCGGCTGATTGTCTCGAGAATCCCCGTATCCCTCATGGCATATAGAGTGCGTCGGTGGATCCCGGATTCGATGGCTTCCTTGGTAGCCATCACACCACCGTGTTCACGAAATGTCTCTTGGGCTCGTTTGATTGCCTGTTCACTCATTATTCTTCACATGGACAATTATACCATCATTTATTGACACGTGATGGTAATATTGTCCAACACAGTTCAGAGTGCGATAAAGTCACTTATCGCGCCCTCGGGTGATTAACCCATCGGTACATTCTCGGGGTCAGGCCGGTTGGGGGGCCGGGGCCGTCGCGCCGTCCTCCACGGACTCGACAAGCAGCCAGAACGCCACGAAATTGACCAGGGGTATCAACTGGAGGAACCCGTACAGGCGGCCTTTGCCGCACGCGCGGGAGAATTTGAAACAGAACAGCACGTACATCACGATGTTCACGATCGGGATGAGCGAGAGTATGGTCGAGATGGCACCCCTGCCCGCTATCCTCCAGGCGATATAGATGTTGAGGAAAGGCACCCAGGCTAACCAGGGGTGCCGGAGCCTCTTGACGCGCGCGACCCTCTGAAGGCAGATGCCGTAGAAGGAATAGACCGCGAGAAACATGATTATATAGACGATGATCCTGGCGGTCGATTCCGTCCCGCTCCCGAAAGCGACGTTAGACCATTTGATACCGCCTCCGGTCTTCACGCGCCCAACCGGTCTCGCGACCGTTTTCAAATACGAGACCTTCCAGGTATCCCCTTCTTTGACCATCAGGAACCTCACGTCCCGCGCATTGCTTGTGTCGTCATCTTCGCCGATGAGCACGTCGACCGTCGCCCCGCTGTCGCTGAGGGTCACGTCCGCGATTATGAAGTGGAACCTCCCGATCTCAGCTTCCCGCGTCAGCTTCCCCGCCTCTGCGGACCACGCGGCCATGTCCATTTGCTCTTTGTCGGAGCTCGACAGAAGCTCGTAGGATGCGCGCTTATCGCCGTCGGCCTCGGCTTTCAGGAACTCCTTCAATGCAGCCTTAGGCGCCCTGCCTTCGTCCCCGCAGCCGGTGACGAATGACGCGGCGAGGAGGACCAGGACGGCCAGCCCGGTGTAGAGGACCACTCGGGTTCGCGCTCCGTTCGCCTGCAGGCTCCGGATGCCACCCGGCCTCACGCCTCTCGCCTCAGTCTCCGGGCTCATAAGTTATCTCCGCTTTCACTACCGGCGACTCGTTTCCCGGCATCGCCGCATCGCGAAACTTCACGTATACCGTCCGCATCCCCGCTCCACCCTTCGGCAGGGTCCAGGATGTTGTCGTGCGGTATGGTTCCCAGACCGCGCCCTCGAAATCAGTTGTGTTCGATATCATCATGTCCCGTATTCCGGCCCCGCCCGCGTCGCTCGCGTCCAGAGCGAGGGTTACGACGGGCGAGCCTGTAGCCTTCGCCCCGCCGTTTATTACAACCGTACCCGCCGGATGTGCACTGTCCGGCGCGGCGCTCTTCCGGACGCTTACGACCGTCGAGCTCAGCGGCGGCACGCTGCAGAGGACCTGGCAAAACAGGCGGTCAGGGGCCGTGCCTTTGTTTTCGTACACCTCTCCGAACGCGCCGCCTTCGACGGTGTAGAAATAACCGCCGGAGAGATACGGCAGCGCCACTTCCCTGTAAGCGGCTGGCAGGGGCACATCCAGCCAGTTCCGTACCTCGAGCGTCACACCCTCGGAGGCCCCGGCCGCCGGGGTAACGACCTCTGAGATGGCCGGCACCGTCAGTTTGCCGAGGTCGGTGATACCGCCCGCGTTAGTGTCCTTGTACCAGGGGTACGACCACTTCGGCTCCTTGTAGTTGAAGCTCTCCACCCGGCCGTCCACGATGTGGATCTTCCGGTAGCCGGGATACCTGTCCGATTCTGTCCCCGACTGGAACTGCGTGGAAGTAGTGTTGACGAACTTCACTTCTCCGCCCCCACCGGTCCAGGTGAACACGTCGACGAACCCGCTCCCCAGGTCCCTCGCCGCTTCGGCCCTGGTGGCCACGTAGTCGGAGTGGTCGTGGCCGCTTATCTCCAGCGCGACACGGTAGTCCTGCATGAGCCTGATTATCGCCAGGCGGCCCTCCCCGTCCCCCATGCCCAGCAACTTGGTCATGTCGAACTTGAGCTTTGCCTTGAGGCCCTCCCCCGCCGCTTGGCCCCACATCTCGCCGGAGCCGTCTTTCTTGTACGGGTCGTGGTGCATCACCATCACGCGCATCTTCGAGCTCTGGTGCGCCTTCAGGTCGTCCCTAATCCAGGCGAGCTGTCCCGTGTACTTCGAGTCGTCGAGCGCATCGAGCCGCGCCGCCGTGATGCCTTCCGCCGATTTGTCGCCGCCGCCCAGCAGTTCGCCCTTGTACTTCTTGGGCTGGAGAATCAACTCCTCCCAGTCGACGAGCTCTCGCTGGGGTGCCGACCAGTCCTGGGAGTTGGAGGCGACGAAGTGGTAGGCGCCGTAGTCGAACGAGTGGTACAGGGGGCCGTAGAGCTTCCTCCAGTTATCGTACCAGTCCTCGCGAGCGCCCTCCTGCCCCTCGTTGTAGCTGTCGTGGTTGCCCATGACGATGTACACAGGCACGTCGAGACGGAGCGTCTCCCGGTAGAACCACAACATCTCGTACTGGTACTCGGTGGTGTCTCCCCAGGGCGGCCCGTTGTCCTGGACGAAGTACCGCTGGCCGAATATGCAGTCACCGCTCAGGATGCAGAAGTCCGGCCTGGTGATGTTTATCTCGTCGATCGCTTTCTGATAGTAGACGGCGCCCTTCCTCTTCGGGTCAGTTCCGTTCGGGCGCGCGCTCCTCTCCTGATAAGTGCAGCCGGGGTAAGAGATCTCCGGGCCCCAGACGTGGACGTCTGTGAGCTGGATGAAGGTGAAGTCGTCCTTATACGCGTCGACCGCCTCGAGCGAGTGAGGCTGCGTATCCTCAAGCGTCACGTGTCCCGCGCGTGCCTCGATGGAGACGTCGTAGAGGTCATGAGGCAGGTCCCGCGGCACCGTCACGGTCACGAGATAGATGCGGCGGTCCTGTCCCGGGGCGCGGGCGTACTCCGGCCACTGCGAGCTGTACCCGACCGCCTGAGACCGGACCGGGAGCTCCTTTGTCACCTTCCCCGGCCCGTTGGAAGATCTTGCCTTCACCTCGAAACGCGATATCTCGGTAAACGGGTCGCCGAAGTCCTGCTCTCGAGGATCGAACTCGAGGACAAGGCTCCCGCCTTTCTCGATGATGGCGGGGTTGCCGAGGGTCGGGTATATGAGCCTGGTGATGCGCGGGTCGTTCTGGATCCCGATGCGCGGGTCTATCCAGGTGGGTAGCAGGACACTGATGACGCCGCCGGCCAGGAGCACGACCAGCACCATGATGAGCGGCCACGCCCTGAGGAGGCGCCCTGCCTTACCGCTTCTGAGAGCCAACGAAGGTCCTTTCAAGGGTGCAGCGCAACTTGCTGATCATAAGATGCGTGCCACGGGTGATGCTTTCGCACCTGCCTACTCTAACGTTGACATTCTACGCCAAGTCGCGCCTTTCCGGCTTTAGCCCGGCCTCTTAGGCCGGGATCTAAGCGGGCCTGAGAGGCCCGCCTAAAAAAGCTGAGGGATCTAAGCGGGCCTGAGAGGCCCGCCTAAAGG
>JAENXM010000083.1 GCA_016649525.1 Actinomycetota bacterium | reverse complement strand
CCGCGTACATGGTCGTTGTCTTTCCGGAACCGGTCGGGCCAGTGACGATCACCGTTCCGTACGGCTTGTGAAACGATTCGCTAAAGACCTTCAGCGGCTCAGGCTCCAGGCCGAGGCCGGTAAGGCTCATGAGAATCGAGGAGCGGTCGAGAATCCTGAGCACGATCTTCTCCCCGTAGACCGTCGGCAGGGAGGCTACCCTGAGGTCGATATCCTTTCCCGCTACACCCATGGTGAAGCGCCCGTCCTGGGGGACCCGCCTCTCCGTTATATTCATGTTGGAGAGTATCTTGATCCGCGATACCAGCCCGGGATGTATCTTCTTCGGGGACTTCCGCGTCTCGTGAAGGACCCCGTCCACTCGATAGCGAATGCGGACCTCTTTTTCCCCGGGCTCGATGTGCACGTCGCTTGCTCCGTCTACGACGGCCTCGCTTATTACCAGGTTGACATACTTGACTATGGGTGCGTCCTCGCCAGCTTCCCTTAGATCCTCTTCCTTTTCTTCCTCCTCGCCTTCTTCCGCTTCCTCCAGGTACTCTGCTTCGCCGAACTCCTCGTCCATCTCGACCGTGTTCCGTACGTATCTCTTAATGGCGCCGATGATGTCCGCCTTGGTGCTCACGACGGGCATTATCTCCATTCCCCCCATGATACGGATATCGTCGAGGGCGAAGACGTTTGTGGGGTCCGCCATCGCGACCACCAGCTTCCCGTCCGCGTAATCGATGGGGAGCGCCAGATGTCTTTTCGCCATCTCTACGTCTATGATGTTCGCCGCGTTGGGGTCGATATGATACGAGCCGAGGTCGACATATTCTATGCCGATCTTCTCGGCCAGGATGGATGTCAGCTGGCTCTCGGTGAGCATGCCCAGGTCTATCAGGACGCGTGCAAGGGATCTACCGGAGTCGCCGCGCTCCGCAAGAGCTTCATCGAGCTGCCCTTCGGTTATGAGGTTGCTCTGGACCAGTATCCGGCCCAGCCGGTCACCCCTGGTTTTCTCCATGGTCTAGACCACTTCCGTATGACATCTAATCAATGCTAGATATGGGCTTCCTCCAGCGCCTTGTGAAGGGCCACGCGTATGACCTCGACGGGGGCGTCCAGGCCCGTCCATATCTCGAAGGCGGCAGCCGCCTGGTACAGGAGCAAACCTTTACCGTCCATCACCTGTGCGCCTCTCGCCTCCGCCTCCTGAAGCAGGGGGGGCTGATAGACTGAGTAGTTGAGGTCGCAGACCAGCTGGCTCCTGTTCAACATCGCGACGGGTACCCTCAGCACGGACCCGTGGAAGTTGGTGAGCGGTGTCGCGTTTATTATTACATCGCACTCCGCCACCACCAGGTCATAGTTCTCATTCGGCGAGAGCCAGCTTATCTCGACTCCGGGGGCGCTCCTCTTCACTATTTCTGCGAGCTGCCGGCTCTTCTCGGGCGACCGGTTCACGATCACGATCGAAACACAGCCGGCAAGAGCCAGCGAAACCGTCACGCTGCGCGAGGCGCCGCCGGCGCCCATGATAAAGACCTTCCGTCCCTTGACGTCGTAACCGAGATCCCTGACGAGCGCGGTGTAGAAGCCCCGGCCGTCGGTGTTGTAACCGATCAACCTTCCCTTGTCGAGCAGTATGGTGTTCACGGCCCCTACAGACTCGGCGAACATGGCCACCTCATCGAGAAGGGGGAGCACCTCCGTCTTGAACGGCATCGTTACGTTGACGCCGACGAACCTGAGTGCCTTCAACCCCTCCACGGCCTCCCTGAGATAGCCCTCCTGAACAGGCATGGGAACGTAGCACCAGTTAAGGCCCATGTAGTCAAATGCCGCGTTATGGATGGTTGGGGACAGCGTGTGATCAAGAGGGTCCCCGATTATTCCTACCATCCGCGTATTCCCATCGATATGCATCGGTTACTCCATTTCCTTTCTAGCCCACCGGCTCGGCCGCTTCAGCCCTCTCCATGACGAGCTCCAGAAGGCTGAGGAGCACGGATTTCACGTCCTCCCGCCTGCGCGCGTCGCATTCAAGAACCTCCATATCACCCCACGGGGTGAGCTTCTCGCGCATACTCCCCATATCAATACATTCCTGTTTGTCCGCCCTGGTAATCCCGACAACGAACGGTGCGCCGCACATGTTCGTGAAAGTCTCGATTATCCTTCTTCCCTCCTCGAACGTTGACGAATCACTGCCGTCCAGCAGTACCACATATCCGAGCATCCCCTCGGAGAGAACCTCCCACATGAAGTCAAACCGGCTCTGCCCCGGCGTCCCGTACATATGGATAACGCTTCCATGTGGAAGGGATATCCGGCCGAAATCCATCGCTACCGTGGTGCGGGCTTTTTCACCGAATGAGCCCCTGGTCATCCTCTCGGTCGATACCACCTCTATCTCGCTTATAGCGCCGATGAAGGTGGTCTTGCCGGAGTTGAACGGCCCGGTAACCACTATCTTGAAGACTTCGCCCAAGGGATCCCCCCGGATCTACTTATCTTTCAAGTCATCAATTATTTTCTTAACTGACCCTTCATCCACCTCCTTTCCGCCTTTGGACTTCGACCCTCCAAAGCCGAATGTTATCGGGCGATTGAGCAGAGAGGGCTTCTTCTCCTTTGAACTCTGCTTCGTCTGAGTCGGGCCCTTCTTCTCCCTGCCGCCCCTTTCTTTATTTTCCCGGTCTTTTTTCTCGATCGGTATTCTCTTCCTCTTCTCACCGTTACCGACAAGCTTGATCAGTTCCTGCTCCAGTTCAAACGACTCGAGATCAACGAGGCTGGTGCCGGCCTCCCGCTTGCCGCCCATCCTGACGGAACTCGAGAAGTCCTCTTCCTCTTTGACTCTTTCCTCTTTGATTGTCTCCTCACCGATAACCTCCTCGACCATCTCTTCAAGCGAATCAACTTTCAGGGGTTCCTCGAGTTCGGCCTCCGTGGATGCCACGTTCTCGAGAAGCTCGGAGGTGACGCCCAGGTCTTCGACAAGCTCCTCCTCTGTGAGAGGTTCGACCTCTCCGGTCTCCTCCTCGGGCTCCTCTGCTTCAATCACCTCTTCTTCGACCGCGGCCTCTACCTCGAGCACTTCCTCCTCTGCTGTTTCATCTATTTCAACGACTTCCACTTCGACAGCCTCGATAACGGCCACCTCTTCAACGGGAGCTTCCTCCAGGACCAGCGGGATCTCTTCCTGACCGGCGATGTCCGCTTCGCGCTCCGCCACAAGCCCCCCGGTCGGCGCGGAAGCGGCGGTTTCGTCCGCTGCCTCCACCTCATGGACAGGGATCTCAAGGTCCCGGGCCGCGGAGATCTCGTATGCTGAACCCGACTTCACTACAGGCTCCGGCTGCTCGAAGAACGCACCGGCTTCTTCCTTGCCGGCGGTTTTCTTGAATCTCAAGACCTTTCCGATGACCCCGCTTTTTTCCTCGGCGGGCGCCTCATCTTGAGCTTTGTCCCCTTCCGCCGCGCCTTCGCCGGCGGGTTCCTCTACCCCCACACCCTCGGGCACAGAGGTGGCCTCCCGGGAATCGAGATATGGATAAGTGGGCTGGTCAAAGGCGAGAAGCTCCTCGCGGCTGAGCTCACCGCGGCCCGGTGAAGTATCCTGCAGGAGCTTCGCGATCTCTTCCTCCGACGGGAGCGGCGCCTCTTCGCCGGATGGCTCCTTCTCGACAAGCGGGACCTCGGGGATCTCTTCCGTGGGCTCGGCCGAAACCTCCTCTTCGGGCACCTCGGCCGCTTCGTCCCCGCCGGCCTCCTCCTTCTTCAGCGGATATATGCTCTTGACCCCGCGCAGACGGGCTATGTGACCAGCCCACTCGAGCGGGATATCATCAGGTTCCTCGTAGTCAGAGACCGGTTCCTCGAGAATACCGCCCTCGCCCGCAGACGGTTCCTCATCCTCTCCCGTGGTCCCTTCATAGACCACTTCCCCCGTCTCCTTGAAAGCGATCTGTCTCTCCGTCGATGCTACATCCTCCATGGCGAGTGATTTGTAGTAATCGACAAGGCTCTGACCGGCCGCGGGTTTTCCCTCCTTCGCCTCTTCGGCAACCGGGGGCTCCTCCAGGGGCTCGACCTCCTCCGTCTTCGGCTCCTCGACCTCCTCGGGCGATTCGGTCGCAACCGGTTCGGTGTTTTCTTTATTGGGCTCCTCTTCCAAGACCAGCGGTACTTCCGCTATGGGCTCCTCATGAGGTTTCTTGCTCTTGCGTCTCCTCCTCAGCTTCTTGTGGACCTCCCGGGCTGTCTCCTCGACGACTACGATATCGGCCAGTTCATCCTCGGACCCGCCGACGACGACTTCCTCGACCCTGTCCGCCCCCACAATCTCCATCGCGGCCTTCTTCAGTTCACTCAGTTTCTCTCTGGACCCTGCGCTTTTCTCTTCCAGGTCCTCGAAAACAGGTGCGGCAGTCAGCTCTTCCTCCGCCCCGACCGGAGCGATGAAACCGGCCGTCACAAGTCCGTAGATAGCCTTGCACGTGGTCATCGCGCTCTGTCCGGATTTCTCCACTATGTCTCCGACCGTGTGCTTCCCGTCGACGTGGTAAAGTGCAAGCCATTCCTCACTGGTGAGGTTTATGTCGGGGGTGTCACCGCCGGGGACCCGGATCACCGTGAAGACGGCGTCGAGGGCGGGCACCTTCTTCTCGATCTGATACCATTCGTCCAGGCGCCTGCTCCCCTCCAGGATGAGGTTCTCGGTGCTCATGGAGAGGCCGATATCCTCCTCGGGGAACACCTGGTTGGGGTCAAAGTCGAACTCACCTTCGGTCCAGCGGAGAAGGTTGAAGACCGCGTCCCTGATCTGCTCCTCTATGAATACCTCCAGGGACTCCTTCGCAAGGTACCCCAGCTCGACGAGTATGTTGCCGAGGCGCTGACCCTTACGGGTCGTCCTCTGGAGATCCAGGGCTTCCTCGATCTGGTTGTCGTTGACCAGCCCGGACTGCACGAGCCGCTGGCCGAGCGGGGGCCTCTTCCAGTTGTGGGTCGCAAAGAAGACGTTTCCGTCACGGAAACAAACGTATCCGCGGGCCTCACCGCTCGTGATGTTCAGGGTGCCGTTTTTCCTCCCGAAGTGTATCAGCTGGAACAGATCGGGAAGACTGAAATCCTTTAGGCTCCCTTTTAAAGGCATGGTATATCACCGGCCTACTCATACTCCACCTGGAGGTCTGATCCGACCAATGCGGCAATGCTTTTCGCCGCATTGCGGATGTCATAGAGAACCAGACCAAGCTTGCCTCCGCGTCTCACTATCGCCGTCAGCACGGCGTCCTCACCCGCTGCCAGCAGGAAGATATAACCCTGTGTCCCCTCCACAAACACCTGCGCCAGTTCCCCACGGCCGAGCTCCATCGCGGTGCGCTCCCCTAGGCTCAAAAGGGCCGCGGACATCGCGCCGAGCCTGTCCGCCTCGTATCCTGAGGGCAATATCGACGCCATCACGAAACCGTCAAGACTCACGACAGCAGCGGCGTCGATGTCCTGGGTTGTATCGAGGAGCGTCCCCAGAGCCTCCTCGAGCTTATCATGTCGGTCGCCGTCCAAGCCAATTACCTCCAAGCAATGTCCGTCAGCGGGTACGTGTATGTAAACGGACAAAGGTTAAAAAACCCTCCCGTTCTTTTTATCCCCCCGGAAGAGCGAATGCTTCTCATTGATTCGTTTGCTTCCTGTAATTCTAGCACAGACCTCCTGTCACATCTCATCTGTTCTCATATGACGACAGACAACTTCCGGGCGCACCTGTTGACCTCCAGCAGGGTCATCCCCATCTTCGCCTGGTGATTAACCACGCAGGCGAGAGAGGCGTTCTCGTTCACCCTTGCGAGAACGAGGTCTCCTGAGCCTCCGCGCAGGAACAGCTGTTCGACTTCTCCTCTGGCAAGCTCCCTTGCGACCCGCTCGCTGGCCGAGATCAGCGCGGAAGCCGTGGCGCTTATGACCTCTTCGTCGACAGCCTCCGCCATATCGGACGCAAGCGGCATCGCATCCGAACTGATCAGCACGGCCGCTTGAACGCCGGGGCAGTCCGCTCTCAACTCCCTGAGGATCTCCACAATCTGTTCTTCGCGAGAATCCGCCACTTCGGCCTCTTAAGTTTTCCTATGCTCAAGCCTTATCATTAAATATATCGGTATATTCCAGGCCATTCATAAGGGAACATCTCACACAATTCTGTCAAAGGGCCTGGCCGGAAAGACCGCCGGGATATCATCCTGCACACTTGGACCACGGGAGATCACGATTGCCGAAGCGCGGCAGAACTCCACGCATGTGAAACAGGCTATGCAGCTCTCACGGCTCTCGACCACTACCTCGCCGCCGGAATCGGAGAAAACGGGGCGGTCGGTCCCCTCTCCGCTCTGGGGGCACAACCTTACGCAGTCGCCGCAGAAGACGCAGCGCTCACGCATTATCCTTATATCCGGAAGCTCCTCCATGCCTACCCCCTAGTGCGTCCCGCAGGGAACGCACGGGCTGAAAGACCTGACCGTACGCTGTAACATCTGGGTGACCTGGTCTGTGACCTCGAGGCCCGATACAACCTTTCGCGCCACGCGTGAAAGGCAATCGTTGATCGAAGAATAGTTGATCTGAAGCGGGCTTATTATCTGGTACTCGGAGATCTTCCCGTCCTGATCGATCGAGGCGTTGTGAACGATGATGCCCCTGGGGGCGTCCACAACGGCCAGGCCGTCCGAGGCGGAGATCTCCGGTACCCGAGCCTCCTCGCCCTTGTACCGCGACGTGTCCGTTAGAAGAAGTCGTGCCTTCTCCCAGGCACGTACCACCTCCAGTGCCAGTGCTGGAAAATATAAAAACTCGCGGTCGAAGGGATTGCCCCATTTCTTCCTGCACTCCTTGAGCTCCTCGTCGGCCCAGGGCGTGTCGGGTCCAAACCCTGTGTTGCTCCTCGCCATGGGGCCGACCAGGGCGGGCTCCATATCTTCCAGTATCACCGGTACGGCGTAGGACCAGGACACAGGCTCACCCCTCAAAGCATCGAGGAAGCCCTCTCCGGTAAAGGTCAGGGATTCACCCCCGGTAAACGGGGAGACGGTGACCGAATCCCCCAGCGGGTCGGGACTCCCATCCGACGTTACCGCGGCATAGTACCCGGAGATAGGTTCCCCCGTGTCCATCATCTCGGAGCTCCTCTTGGTAAGCATCCCGACAAGGCGCATGGTCTCGATGAGGTCATCCTCGCAGCCGCCCAGGATCCGCATCGCCATCTCGAGCGCGTCCGGGTCAGGCAGGTAAGATACGCCCCCCGGCACTACCACTGAAGGGTGCACGGGAAGGCCCGCAAGGTAAACGAGCACCTCGTGAAAGGCGGACCGCAACGACGTCAGCCTGCTAACAGCGTCCCGCTCGATCTTGAACAGGCCTGTTATGTT
>JAENXM010000339.1 GCA_016649525.1 Actinomycetota bacterium | reverse complement strand
TCCTTGTTCTTGAACAGCTCGGTGAAAAGCCCGCCCAGAAGCTCGTAGAGTTGGTCCTTATCCTTGAAGACACCCATTTTTCTCCCTCCTCCTTATCCCCTCTCTTTTCTGTTCCTTTCGTATATTAACTTGAGACCTTCGAGGGTCAAAAGGGGATCCCATTCATCGATGGTACGGCACCTGTCGACCACGATTTCCGCGAGCCCCCCGGTAGCAACGACCCTGGAGTCTTCGCCCAGTTCCTGCTTGAAAAGCTCGACCAGTCGGTCCACCTGCCCCGCCGCACCGTTTATTATTCCCGACTGGATCGACTCGATAGTGTTGCGCCCTATCGGCTTGTCAGGCGCTATCAACTCCACCCTGGAAAGCCTGGCGGCGGCGCGGAACAGGGCGTGCGAGGAGATCTCTATGCCCGGGGATATAGTGCCACCCAGGTATTCCCCCGACCTCGTTATCGCGTCCAGCGTGGTGGCGGTGCCGAAGTCGACGACCACGCAGGGGGTGCCGTACTTGTTTATTGCCGCGGCGGCGTTCACCAGCCTGTCAGCACCGACCTGGCGGGGATCATCGTACAGGACCGGCACGCCGGTATCCGTGTCACTGTCCACAACGAGTGGCTCGATCTTCAGGATGTCGCGCGCCATGTGCGCCAGAGCGGACGTCATCTCCGGGACCACCGACGAGATTATCATCCCATCGACCTGGTCGAGTTTCTCCCCGTAGAGATTGAGGAAACCGGTCAGGGTGAGCGCGATCTCGTCCGCCGTCCGCTCCCTCTCGGTCGCGATACGCCAGTGGTGCTGCAGATTCTCCCCCTCGAATATGCCTATGACCGTCTGGGTATTGCCCACATCGATGCCTAGCAGCATTCCGTCTCCTTCCGGATGTTCAAGCCCCGTCTATTCAACAAGCCTGAGCGAGATATCGACAGGAGGGGCGGAATGCGTGATGAAGCCTAGCGAGATGAAGTCGATCCCTGACCCCAGGTAGGACCCGATGTTATCAGGGTTCATGCCTCCCGAGACCTCCACCTTTGCCCTTCCTCCGATTATTGCAACAGCCTTTTCCACCTGTCCGGGTGACATGTTGTCGAGCATTATGATATCGGCGCCGGAGTCGACCGCCTGCCGTACCTCGGCAAGCGTAGAGGCCTCCACCTCCAGGGGTAACTCATCCCCGAGCGCGTTCCTCGCTCTGCGCACGGCCACGGGTATTCCCCCCGCCGCGGCGATGTGATTGTCCTTGATAATGACGCCGTCGTAAAGCCCCACCCGGTGGTTCGTGCCCCCGCCCGCGGACACGGCGTATTTCTCGAGCACGCGGAGCCCCGGCGTGGTCTTCCTGGTGTCCATTATCTTGACTCCGTGAGGGGCGGCCATCGCCACCAGCCGGGCGGTCAGTGTAGCGATGCCGCTCAGGTGGCACAGGAAGTTCAGGGCGGTCCGCTCCCCGGAAAGCACCGCTACAAGAGGGCCTTCGACCTCTCCGATCACCTGTCCAGCCGCGGCACTGTCCCCATCCTGCACCAGCTGCCTGTAGGAAGCACCCGGACCGGCCAGAGCAAAAACCCTGTCCGCCACCGGCTGGCCCGCCAACGTGCAGGGCTCGCCGCATACAAGCTGCCCCTTCCCGACATCGCCGGGCCTGCACACTGCCCGCGTGGTGATATCGCCCTCCGAGCCGAGGTCCTCGGCGAGCGAGACCCTTATGATCCCCTCCGCCTTGTCAGCTATGTCCACGTTTCAGCCGTTCCTCCCGGCCGTTCTCGAAAGGTTTTAGCCCGGCCTCTCAGCGTTTTAGCCCGGCCTCTCAGGCCGGGG
>JAENXM010000153.1 GCA_016649525.1 Actinomycetota bacterium | reverse complement strand
GGGGGAGCTCATCATCAAAGGTCCCCAGGTCATGAAGGGCTACTGGGAGAAGCCGGAGGAGACCGCGAACACGCTCAGGGACGGATGGCTGTACACCGGCGACATCGGTACGGTTGACGAGGACGGTTACTTCTACATCGTAGACCGCAAGAAGGACATGATCATAGCGGGCGGCTTTAACATCTACCCGCGCGAGATAGACGAGGTCCTCTTCGAGCACTCAAAGGTTCAGGAAGGGGTCGCTGTCGGTATTCCCGACGAGTACCGCGGTGAGACCGTCAAGGCCTATATCGTCCTGAAAGAGGGCGAGACGTGCACCGAGGAGGAAATCATAGTCTTCTGCCGTGAGCGCCTGGCAGCCTATAAAGCGCCCCGCATAGTGGAGTTCCGTGACGAGCTCCCAAAGACGCTGGTCGGGAAGGTCCTGCGCAGAGCACTGCTCGAGGAGGAGATAGCCCGCAGGAAGGAAAGCGGAGAGATCAAGAAGTAAAAAAAATGGATGAAAAGCAATACAACAAGCAGCTGTGGGTCTATGGCATACTGGTGGTCATAGCGTCGATTTGCGGTCTGAGCTCACCCCTTCTCAAATCATTTGATATGAGTTCGGTCCTATCATGGATCCTGGGCATAATAGCAGTCGTGATTTTCCTTCTGGCCACGGTTACCTTGGGGATCTCTCTGAATCTCAAGGGTAGGCAGTGGGCGGCGGCCATCCTTCTGCTTCTGCTTGCCTGGGCCGGATCGATAATCTATATGACGACCAGGAAGCCGAACGCCCCCAAGAGCTGAAATAGAATTCCCACTCTACTGCGGTAATTGAAGCCGGGTCCTGGCTCATATGCCGTAGTCGGTCGCTGCCTGTATTCTGCGTTATTCACGTGCACCCCGCTGCTGGCCCTTTTGCTGTTCGCCCGACAGAGATGACACGTCCCGAAGTGACTGCTGATTCTCGGGATTCCCCTGCTGCTGTTGTGATGGCTGTTGACCCGGACTGCCACTAGGTTGTGTTTCTTGCCCATTTTGCTGCTGGTCGAGCGTGCCGGGCTGAGTCTGGTTTGTGCCGGGTTGATTATTCTGCTGGCCATCGCCAGGACCACCGGGCGCTGTAGGTGTGACCTGGCCCGGCGCCCCGGGAACACCACCGGGAGTGATTCCGAGCTGCTGTCTCCCACGGTTCATTATTCGCTCGAGTTCACCCTTTTGCCCGGTCGTCAGCTCCGATGACGCTTTGACCACCAGCGCTTCGAGCCTGATCATTAAACCTCGCGCTTTCAGCAGTACGGAGTCGGCTTCCTTCTTGCCAAGTGAAGAGCTTGCTTTGCACGCTTCCTCGATCCGCACTTCCGCATCTCGCGACAGGTTGAAATACCAGCCACGCATGCCTCTGTCCTCTACATATTTCAGCTCGTCCAGCCGTTTGTCAGCATAAGACAGTTCCGCGTTTGCCCTCGCATTCCCCCCGGAAAGAACCAGCATGTGAGCCTTCTCCATCAAACGCTTCACGGAATACAGGGGATCCCCGGGCATTGCATAAGCAGAGGCAAGTCCTAAACCGAACATGAGTGCGAGAATCACCATGCAAGCAGTTGCGACCCGCGCAAAAGCTGATATTGGTCTGCGAGCAGACTCTATTAATTGTACTGCCGTCTTCCGCATTTCCAGCGCACGCTGGACATAAGCCTCCCTCTCTTGCTCAGCGCGCCTCGCAGTAGGAAGGTGCGGTCCTCCGCGTGAAAGGTAGTCCACGAACTCAATTTCCCCGATACGGTCGCGCTTCCAAACACCGGCCGCCGTATAGCCCTGACGTCGACTCCGGTCAATCAAACTGCGGGCAACAAGGGCGAACCTGAAAATGCCCAGTCTGCTATCCCTGCCGCTCATGACAGACTCTCCGAGACCTTAAATGATTCCTTTAATGCCACGATAGCCCGAAACTGAAGCGCTCTCACGGCACCGGGTTTCTTCTCCATTATCCTTGCGACAGTCTTTACGTCATAACGCTCCATGAACCTAAGTAAAATGACTTCGCGTTGCTCCTCGGGCAGTTTCCGGAGCGCCTTATAGAGCTCCTCGTGACTTAGCCTTACCAGCACTAGATCCTCGGTACGTTCTTCTTCGGCCACAGGCAGCTCCTCGTCAAGCTCCGCGATCTCGACTTTCCTCGCAGCCTCGCGCTCTCTTGCCAGCAGATTTCGTGCGATGCCGAACATCCAGGCTCCGATTGTGCCACCCCTTTCACTGAAATTACCGATGCTCTCAAGCGCCTTGGTAAGGACCTCTGCGGCCAAGTCCTCAGCCATGTTTATGTCCCCGGTCCTGTAATATGCATAACGCCTCAACCTCTCGAAGTAGAGATCGAAGAGCCTGGCAAAAGCCTCGGGCTCGTACCGTCTTGCCCTCTCCGCGATATCGATAAGCTCCCGCTTCGATATCACGTCCCCTTCTGCATCAATAGGTTCACCTATCGTTGATATCAGTAAAACCAACAAAACGTTATTCGCTCCTGTTCAAAAGACTCACACCTTTATCTATTCTACCGCCTGTATGACTCCCGCACATTTCAGCGGAAGCGGCTGAAGTATCGGGCAAGGAAAAACAGAATAGGCGGCTAATCGCCGCCTTTTCTGTTACTTTCTGTTGCTAATACTCCTCGGCTGCCTCTTTACTTACAGCTTCCGTCTTTGAGGCAATCCCGGATTTGGTCTCTAGTCTGATCTCTGTCCTGATCCCCGATCTGGTCGCCTGCCTGGTTTATGGATTCCGTACCGCTCCCGTCCTGAAGTTGTGACCTGGCCCGGTCTCTATACTGTTCCTTTGTCTGATCCCTTGTCTGAATCTGATCCCTTGTCTGAATCTGAACTTGCTCTGCGGTCCCTGTAGAACGCAGGGATATACAAGTCCCGTCTTTCAGCCTTAACTTCGAGCGGTCCCTATCGCCAGCGGATACCGCGATGGCGGTGCCAGCAACAAGGGCGATCGACACCAGGCATATCCCCGCCGTAATCACAAAACTCCTGCTCATGTGTTCTTTCATATCTCTTTTCACCTCCTTCTCTTCCGTAGTTGATATCCTGAAAACCGTGAAATTGTTACGAAGGCCATTCAAAAAGGTTCGGAGTCCATGACGCGGGTAGCGTCAACAAGAAGTCCGATTGGCTAACGGATGGCCTGGATAGAAACGACAGCGGCAGCCAGCATCTTGCGGGCAACCCGGGACAGGTTTGCTCCTCCGCTCTATTCGTAAAGACTTTTATGTTCCGGCGTCAACTTTTCAAAAGCGCGTGCGGCATCGCGAGATGGAAGCACATCTATGTCGCCGTTCTCGCGCTGTAGCACGCAGCCGGACTTGGTGAGGAGGCGGTAATTCTCGCGAGTTGCGGCCTTATCGCCCCAGCATATCAGCTGGCAGTTGGCACAGGTGAGCCGCAGGCTGGTGTCAGACAGGGCCATGTTGACGTAACCGCCGGTGCCGTCCGTCCTCTCTGGCCACTTCGTATAGTTAGCGACAGCACGCATAAAAACGTCCATTAACTCCTTCTCGTCATCGGGTAACCGGTAGCGCCCGGGCGACCAGGTCGACCACTTCCCGCTCTTGTGAAGGCCAGTGAACCCGCCGCAGACGAACTGGCACCCGGTGTACGAACTGCGATTGCTGAATGCGAAGGTCACACCTCCAAGGGTGACGGACGTATCTTCCTCGGCATCGAACATCCCGGACGGGCAGGCGGCCACACAAAGCTTGCATCTATCGCAGAAGGACTCCTCTTCCGGTACCGGGTCGGTTGGCTCAAGTTCGGCCTCGGTTACAGTCGTTCCGAGAATAATCGTGCATCCCAATCCCTTTATACCGACGTTCCCGGACCATCCGAAGGAGCCGACCCCCGAGCGCACCGCGACATATCGGTGCGAGAGGTCCGGGGGCATCGAAAGCTGCCAGCCCTCGACTTCGGTCCTGTAAATGTTGTTGGATATGACCCTCTTGGACGCGAAGCCCTTCTCCTCGAGCCAAATAGCTAGCGCCTTAGCCAGCCGCGAGGATCTTATATTCACCTCGAAGTTGTCCCGCTCGTGGGCCGAGTGGCTTTCCTTCCCAAGGAAAGCCCTTATCTTCTCGCGGTCAAGCGGAAGCGCAAAGCTTATCGCCGAACGGGCTTCGGGAAGGATGTACTCGAGATCCGCGCTCGGGGGGCCACCGGACAGGGTCTCCAGCGTGGCGAAACCTACCTTCAGCGCTCCACGCTCGAGCAGGAATCGCTCTATCTCAAAGTTCAAAGACAACCGTCAAGCCTTCCGTCTGCTATAGTAATCCTCTATATAAATTATACAATATTCGGGTGGAGCTCTCTGAAAGCCTCCAACGCTTAAACAATTCGCATGGGTTTAACCCAAGCGGAACGTGAACGGCAGTTGATGACATGGCACTTAAAGCCGCACTGTTCGGACTGCTGGCCGGCAGCACGCTCGTGTTCGGCGCGCTGATAGGCCTTTTCTTCAACATACAGCGGAGGGTTATCGCCGTAATAATGGCCTTCGGGGCCGGGGTACTGATATCGACCCTGGCTTTCGACCTTATGGGGGAAGCGTACAAGCTTGGAGGGTTCGACTCCTCCTCCATCGGGTTCGTC
>JAENXM010000063.1 GCA_016649525.1 Actinomycetota bacterium | reverse complement strand
ATGTTTCCCGACTGCTCGATCTTATTTGACAGCGCTTCTATGATCTGGCTGGTCCCGCCGCGCGGATAGGCGACGCTCTCCTTGGCCTTCAGTGCTTTCTTCAGGAATATCGCGAAATCACCCGCACTGGTGGTGTTGATGTCGGGGGATACCAGCCCTAGGCCTGAAAGAAGCTTGAAAATGGATGATACCTCTTTTCTTCCCATCCCCCAGGCGGCCTTCCCGAGGGGTACATCCGCCTTCTTTCGCGGGTTCGCGAGCACGAGCCTCAGCATGTCGCCGACCATCACCAGCTTATCGGACAGGGAGAGAAAGCCGGCCTTCAGCATCTGCGGAACGCCGTTGGGAAGAGGGACGAAGGTTCCATCTCTATAGAGCTGCGGCTCGCCCATGGAGATGAAATCGATCTCGTGACCTATCTCCCGCAGCGCCGCGGTCGCCGCTCCTTCGCTCGCGAAGCGGTTCGCGTGGATCCCGTAGTCCACCAGGAATCCGTCCTTGCGGTCGAAGGCCGCCCTGCCGCCGAGGTGACCGGTCGCCTCGAAGACTTCCACCTCGACCCCGTTATGTGCCAGGACCGCCGCGGCGGTCAATCCTCCGAAGCCCGCCCCAATAACCAAAACATCAGCACCCATGAGGACCTCCCCGTTTAGTAGTCGTTAATATTATATAGAAAATGGGTCAGGTATTGATTCTTGAGAAAATGACACATTTGGTGCCTGGCACCAAATGTGTCAGCATCTATTCCAGCAGTCGATTGAAGAGCGCCAGGATCTCGTCGTAATCGGTTTCACGGGGATTGCCGTACATCTGGCCGTCGCCCATCGCTTCCTCCGCCATCCTCTCGGCGAGAGCTATGTCGGCCCCGGCCTCCTTCAAGGTCTGAGGCAGTCCGAAGCCTCGTATGAATTCGGTTATCCTGCCGGTGACCTTTTTCGCAGCTGCTACGTCATCCAGCCCCGCGACATCCACGCCCGCAGCGCCGGCCAGACCCGCGTAGCGGTCCGCGCAGTGCTCCAGGTTGTACTCCATAACGACGGGAAGGATTATCGCGTTCGCGACGCCGTGCTCGACCGGGCTCAGGCCGCCGGCGGCGTGCGCCATACCGTGGCAGGCGCCGATGGACATAATGGTCGAAAGCGCGGTGCCCGCCATGTTCGCGGCGATGAGCATATAGCCTCTTGCCTCGAGGTCCTTGCCGTTCTCGAATGCGGTTGGAAGGTTCATAAAGATGGTCTGGACAACGTAGTAGCTGAACGCGTCGGCAGGCGGTGAATGCTCGAGGCTTGTGAAGGATTCGACTCCATGCGTAAGCGCGTCGATCCCGGTCGCAGCGGTCAGACGTGGTGGCATCGATACCGTTAGCATCGGGTCGAGTATAGCTACGTCGGGGAGAAGGTATTTGCTGTTGAAGGATATCTTCTGGCCGGCCGGGGTGTTCTTTATCACGGCGCCGAGGGTGACCTCCGCCCCTGTTCCGGCGGTGGTTGGAACGGCGATGTGCTTCTTGAGCGGCTCCGGTACGAGGTGTGTACCCTGCCAGTCCTCGAGGAGGTCACCACCGACGCTGAGCAGAATGTTGGCGCCCTTGGTGGTGTCTATGACGCTCCCGCCTCCTACGGAGACGAGGGTATCGACTCCTTTCGCCTTCCCGAGTTCGGATATCTCTTTACAGACCTCGACCTCGGAGTTGACGGGGACATCGGAATAGACCTCGACCAGTTCGAGCGAGCTATCCTCGAGACTTTTCTTTACAGGCTCTACGAGGCCTGCATCGAGGACGCCCTTGTCCGTGATTATGATGGCTTTGGTCCCCTCGAGCGCCTCCGCTTCACCACCGACCTCGGCGGCCAGGTTCTCGCCGTACATCACCTTGGTTGAGACGCAGAACTCGAAGTATTCATTGAGTCCCATCTACATTACCTCCCCTAGAGACGTTCAACTGATATCCACATGGCTCAATACGCCTTCCTGAAAAGGTCGATGACCTGCTCCAGCTCTGGCTCGCCCGGATTGTTGAAAATGGAGCCGTCGAGCATGGCATCCCTGGATACGCGCTCGAGTCCGTCCTCCGGGACGCCGGCCTCGCTAAGCTTCCGGGGCAGGCCGAGCTCCACCGTTAGTCCTTTTATTACCTCGACCGCCTTCTTGGACGCTTCTACGTCATCGTCACCGCTGACGTCAAGGCCGAACGCCTCTGCGACCATCCGCAACCGGGGTGCCACCTCTTCCGGCATGAAGTCTATGTTGAACTCCATCCCGTACGGAAGCAGGATGGCGTTCGCCACGCCGTGTGGTACGCCGAAATGCCCTCCGACCGAGTTTGCCATGGCGTGCACTATTGTCGTCGATGAGTTGGCGAACGCCGTTCCGGCCATATTGGCCGCTATCGCCATGTAAGTCCTCGCCTCGATGTCATCCCCGTTCCTCGTGGCTGCCGGCAGGTAACGGGCGATCAGCCTGATAGCGTGCAGGCTCAGGCTGTCGCTTATCGGCTGGTGCATCTCCGAATACATGGCCTCGATGCAGTGCGCCATCGCGTCCATCCCCGTCGAAGCGGTAAGAGGCGGCGGCATGGTTATCGTCATGACCGGATCGAGCATTGCTACAGTGGGGGTAAGCTCGGGTGCCTGGAACCGCACTTTGAGCTGCTGGTCCTTGTCGAGGATGACGGCCATGTAGGTGGACTCGGAACCCGTGCCGGACGTGGTCGGGACCGCTATGTGCGGGGGCAAGGGCCCTCTCGGCATGTAAA
This sequence comes from Actinomycetota bacterium, assembly GCA_016649525.1. Lineage (GTDB taxonomy): Bacteria > Actinomycetota > Geothermincolia > Fen-727 > Anoxymicrobiaceae > JAENXM01. The sequence continues at coordinate 6,055 of JAENXM010000063.1, read as the reverse complement.
CGGCGCTCTGGTGGTCGATGAGATTGCCGCCCTCGACCATCAGCATGGCCGCGGCCTTCGCCGTGTCTATGCTCGAACCGCCGCCGACTGATATGAGCGCATCCGCCTCTAGTTTCAGCGCTTTCTCGTAGCACGCCTGAACGACCTGCAACTCCGAGTTGGGAGGGACCTCGTTGAAAACGCCTACGATCTCACCATTCCCGCTCTCCATGCCGTCGATTACATGTCGGACGAGACCGGCCTTCTCGACGTCTTCATCGGTGACGACAAGGACCTTGTTGCCGCAGGCTTTGTCCATCTCGGTCCCTATGCTGTCAACGCAGTGCTCGGCGCATATGACCTTGCCGGGCATCTGGAACTCGAACCATTCGACCATTCCCATCGGGACTCTCCTTGCGGTCAACGCGGTGCTGTAAATCATATCCGATTTTCTACCGGGAGATAATACCACCGCCCAGCAGTTCGTCTCCGCTGTAAAAGACGGCCGACTGGCCGGGAGCAGCCGGCGGGCCCGGTTCGACGTAGCGCACCTTTCCCGTCTTATCTGGATAGACTTCGACTTCGGCGGGCAGTGGTCTGCCCCGGTAACGGGTAACGACATCGCACGACATGGTTCCGGTCTCGATGGCTCCGGATGCACAGTTCATATCGCGGATCGCGAACTCCCGGCTCTTTCTGTACTCGATACCGCCGACGACCAGGGTGTTATCCTTTGGCCGAAGCTCTAAAACATAGAGGGCTTCATGTCCGCCGAGGCCGAGGCCGTGCCGCTGACCGACGGTATAGAAGGCTAGGCCCTTGTGCCGGCCGAGTGTTTTTCCATCGAGGTCTTTAATCGGACCCGGACGGATGGTATCGGGCGCGCGACTTTCCAGCAGCTCGTAGTATGAATGTCCTCTAAGAAAGCATATATCCTGGCTCTCGGGCTGGACCATGTCACTCAATCCTTCCCTACGAACCAGCTCTTCGACCTCGTGCTTCGTCAGATCGCCGACGGGGAAGAGTGTGCTTACCAGGACTTCCTGTGATAGCGCCCAGAGGACGTACGACTGGTCTTTCTTGATATCAACGGCTTTTAGAATCGAATACGGTTTGCCGTTGCCGCCGACCCTGCGGGCATAATGCCCTGTTGCGAGGTATTCGCATCCTCTCTTCCGCGCTTCCCCGAGGAGAATGCCGAACTTGACGTAACGGTTGCACTTCACGCAAGGGTTCGGGGTAAGCCCTTCCAGATACCCCTGCACGAACGGCTGGATGACCAGGCTGTCGAAGTCAGCGGTCACATCCAAAGTCGCGTGCTCGATATCGATAGCTTTCGCTATAGCTCCGGCGGCCTCTGGATTCGTATCACCCGGCAGCCGCATGGTAAGCGCCAGGACATAAGAGCCCCGCCGCTTTAGCAGTACCGCGGCGGCCGTGCTGTCGACCCCGCCGCTGAATGCGAGCGCTACTCTCATCAGGTGGTTTCACTTTCCGCCTTGACCCACCACAGGCCGGAGAAGGGCTTTTCAAGGATCAGCCATACGATAAGGATAACCACAAAGGGTACAGACAGGTAAAGTACGGGTTCATATTTTGCGGCGATCTGTGCTGTGGGTATCCGGAACAGTAGAAACACACACGAGGCGGCTACGGTCGATCCGGTCGTCGCGGTCGAACTGGTGCCACAGAGTGATAGAAGGAACAACCTCGATCGCGGCCCGATTCGCTCGCTGTATTATTGACCCAAGATGTCGCTCCCGCTGTGTCAAAGAACCGATAGGTTATTTTAACAAGCAGGGGAACAGTTATTCCTTGACATTTTCCCACTGAAATGGTAGGTTTATTGTCAATCGCAGAAGAGCTGCATTTTGATAATCGAATAGCGAGCAAGGCGTTGATGGGGAGTAGTAGGAGAGAGTCCGGACTGAAGCGAGCCGGGACGGTGGGAGCCGGCGTCGCAGGTCTCTTCGAACATGGCCCCGGAGCTTCCGGAAGAAAGCCCGATGGCGAGTAGAACCGGACGGAAGTCCCCGTTACAGGGCCAGGGTATATCCCGCGTGGGCGGGCCGTACCCGATGAGGCGCGAGCCGCGAGGCGCGCGCGAAGTGGGGTGGTACCACGGAGGTAGGCCTTTCGTCCCCATGGCGAAGGGCTTTTTGCATATATAAGGAAGGAAGTATGATAGGCAGTACACCTTGAGGGGGTGAGATTGTGGCAAAGACATACGAGGAGATAAACCAGCGGATCAAAAAAGGCGAAGCGGTGGTGCTGACCGCCGAGGAGATGACCGAGCTCGTAAAGAGCCAGGGCGCAAAGAAAGCCGCCGAGAAAGTGGACGTCGTCACAACGGGGACGTTCGGGCCGATGTGCTCCTCCGGAGCTTTCATTAACTTCGGCCACAGCGACCCCCCGATGAAGCTTGCCAGGGTCTGGCTCAACGACGTGCCGGTCTGCGGCGATGTAGCGGCGGTCGATGTATACATCGGGGCGACCGCTCTTTCCGAGAACGAAGGCATGAGCTACGGGGGCGCGCACCTCATACAGGACTTCGTCGATGGCAAATGGATAAAGCTCCGCAGCACCTCGCACGGCACCGACTGCTACCCGCGCAGGGAGATAGAGACCTGGGTGAACAAGGACAAGGTCAACCAGGCCTTCCTGTTCAACCCGCGCAACGCGTATCAGAACTACGCGTGCGCCACGAACGGGAGCGAGAACACCATCTACACGTACATGGGGGTGCTGCTTCCCAACTACGGGAACGCGACCTACTGCAGCGCCGGGCAGTTGAACCCGCTTTTGAACGACCCCTTCTACAGGACTATAGGGGTCGGCACCAGGATATTCCTGGGGGGCGCGACCGGTTACGTCGCATGGCAGGGGACGCAGCACAAGCCGAGCGTGGAGCGACTGCCCAACGGGACGCCTGTGAGCCCGGCCGGGACGCTGGCCCTGATAGGCGACCTCAAGAAGATGGATTCCAGGTTCCTGCGGGGGGCGCGCTTCATCCGCTACGGGGCGAGCCTCTACGTAGGGGTGGGGATACCGATCCCGATCCTCGACGAGGAGATGGCCGTCTTTACAGGGGTATCCGACGAGGAGATCGAGACGAACATACTCGACTACAGCCAGCCGACGCGGGCCCGCGATTCACTCGGGCGCGTGAACTACGCGGAGCTCAGGAGCGGCTCGATAGAGATCAAGGGAAAGAAGGTCCTCTCCGCCCCGCTTTCAAGCTACAGTGTCGCGCGCGAGATCGCGGAGACGCTCAAGGGCTCGATAAAGGCAGGGGAGTTCCTGTTGACCGAGCCGGTCGAACTGCTCCCCTCGGAAGGCACGCTGACGACGCTCGATGTACGCGACGAGGAGGGGATCTAAATGGCGAAGAAAAGACTGGTGCTGACTTTCCCTCCTGAGGTCGTGGAGCGGCCGGTTGTCGCCCTCATGGTGAAGGAGTTCGATGTCATCACGAACATCCTGCGGGCCGAGATCCACGAGGGAGAGGTCGGCCGCATGCTCGTCGAGATGGAGGGTCCGGGGAAACGCCTGAACGAAGGGTTGAAGTACCTCGAGGACCAGGGTGTCCAGGTCGAGGAGGCAGTCAAGGACATCGAGCTCGACGAGTCGCTCTGCACTAACTGCGGGGCGTGCACAGCGGTGTGCCTGCCACGGGCCCTCAAAGTCGAGGCGCCGGGCTGGGAGATCGACCTCGACAAGGACCGCTGCATCCTGTGCGGCTTCTGCGTCGACGCCTGCCCGCTCCAGCTCATAACCGTGAAGTTCTAGGGAAGATGGCCGAGCGAAGCGTTCGTTTTCCGTCTGACAGGAAGTCCGGGCGGATCGAGCTGGAAAGCCGCATCCGGGTGCCGGATACTGCGGACAAAGCGCCGGGCGTGGTCCTCTGCCAGCCCCACCCGGCCGGCGGCGGCGAGATGGGAGTCCCGCTCCTCGTTGTGATATCAGACACGCTTGACTCACTGGGATACGCAACGCTTCGCTTCAACTTCGGCGGAGTAGGCGGGAGCGGAGGAGTCTTCTCCGATGGGGCGGAGGAACCCACCGATGTCGGGGCCGCTCTCGATTACCTTGTTTCCCTGGATGAGGTGGACGGCGATAACGTCTGTCTGGTCGGATGGTCGTTCGGCGCATGGATGGGGCTGATGGCTCTTGCGGACGGCCTGTCCGCGCGCTCCATCGTCGCTATCGCACCGCCGCTCGCCGCTTACCCCTGGGAAGGCTATACCGAACGAATCGGGGCCTCTGCTGCCAGCAGGCATTACATAGCGGGTGATAGTGACACGTTCTGTCCGCTTTCTACCCTCGATATTTTCGCCGCGGCGATATCCGACGAGGACGCCAGCAACATACATTCCCTTTCAGGCGCCGATCACTTCCTCTTCGGGAGGGAGCAAGAAGTAGCCCGGCTGATCTCGGGCATCCTGTCCGAATAGTCGAACTATTTGCCGCGCGGGGCGACGTGGATGGCCTTGCCGTGGGCGGCTTCGGCGGCCTCCATGATCGCCTCCGGCAGCGACGGGTGAGCGTGTATGGTCGTGGCGATATCCTCCGCGGTGGCGCCGAGCTTCATGGCGACGGTGACCTCGTGGATGAGGTCGGACGCGTGAGGCCCCATTATCTGGGCTCCCAGAACCTTGTCGGTCCCGGCGTCGATCACAAGCTGCACGAAGCCGCGGTCCTCGCCCATGGCAATGGCCTTCCCGAGCGCTCCGAAGGAGAAGCGGCTCACGTTCACCTCGATGCCCTGTTCCGCGGCCCTGTCAGTGTTGAGACCGACGCTACCTATCTCGGGCGTCGTGAATATGCATGCTGGTACCACGCTGTAGTCCATGGTGGAGCTGCCGCCGGTAGCGTTCTCGGCCGCGACCAGCCCCTCGAAGGTCGCTACGTGGGCGAGCATTATCCCGCCTACCACGTCGCCGATAGCGTAGATGCCGCCGACGTTGGTCTCCATCCTGTCGTTGACGAGTATGCGACCGCGTTCGTCTAGCTCCACGCCGAGATCCTCGAGGCCTAGCCCGCCGGAGTTGAACCTGCGGCCGATCGAGACCAGGAGCTTCTCGGCCTCCAGGACATCGCCGCTCGAGATCTCCACCTTTATCCCGTCGTCGCGGTACTCGAGGACCTCTTTCACGGTGGTCTCGGTCTTTATCTCGATTCCCTGCTTGCGAAAGGTACTCTTCATCTGCTTCGAGACGCGGCTGTCCTCGGTGGGGAGCATCCGGTCCATGAGCTCGATCATCACGATCTGGGTGCCCATCGTCGAGAAGATGGAGGCGAACTCGCTACCGATGACGCCGCTCCCCACGATTATCAGGCTTTTCGGAACGGACTGGAGCGCCAGCGCGTCGGTCGAGGTCATGACGACGGGCTTGGAGAAATCGAATGTCGGGAGCTCGGCAGGTTCTGAGCCGGTAGCGATGATGACCCTGTCCGCCTCGAGTGTCGAATCGCCTTCAGCGCCCTTTACCAGGACCTTTTTGCCGGGGGTGAGCGACGCCGTTCCAGCTATTAACTCGACCTTGTTCGCCTTGAGCAGACTGAGAATGCCTCTTACCAGGGTGTCCGTGACCGTCTGCTTGCGCTCCATTATCGCGGTCCAGTCGGGCGTGATGCCCTCTATCTTCACGCCGAAGCTCCCGGCCTCCCGGGCGTGGGCAACCAGTTCGGTGGAGGCGAGCAGCGTTTTTGTGGGGATGCAGCCCCAGTTGAGGCAGGTTCCGCCGACCTTCTCTTTTTCTATGACGGCCACCTTCGCGCCGCGCTGGGCGGCCCTTATGGCAGCCGGATAGCCACCGGGACCCGCACCTATGACCACTACATCATACCTGGGTTCAGCCTCTGCCATCGGATGTTCCTCCCTCATATGACTCTTTTTTTTACACTAAGAATCATGGCCAAAAACGCCATAACTTTCTCACATAGGTTGTGGTCCGTCAAACGGTTTTGAGGACGCCGGCCGGGCTGTTTTTCAACTGCCCTTTTACCCTTGCACAACAGGGGTCCATCTAATATAATCTGCTCGTGCGTGCCTCCTTACGGGGGCAACATTTGT
>JAENXM010000280.1 GCA_016649525.1 Actinomycetota bacterium | reverse complement strand
TTCGAATCCCTATCCCTCCGCCAGCGGATGCCCGCATGAAGTCGTTATCACGGTTAGAAAACATGCATGAGAACCTTATGCTGACTACCTCTGCCCTTTTGAGAGGTGTTTCGCTGCTTTTCCAGATAACACGCCTTAGCCACTCAGAGGAGACTTACGAACAGTATTAAATGGAGAGCAGAGTCTGCGGGGAATATAATGTGGAAGTCGGAGGAGGTATGTGACAAATATCGTCTGTAATGGCCAAACCCGGGCAACGGGTCGGGAATCTGTGCGTGATGAGTTCGAAAGGAGTTGCTATGACATCCGAGCTCGAGGAGAAGATACCGGACATCAGGGAGCGGATGGAGGCGGATACCGCCGAGTCGCTCGAGCGAGAAGGCCTGAAGGCGGGTGAAGTCGAGCCCTGGGAGGACGGCTTCCGCACTAAGGACAAGCCGGACACTTTCGAGTGGTGGTACTTTGACGCCGAGTTTGATGACGGCTCCACGACCGTTGCCGTCTTCAACACCAAGCCGATGACTCACCCGAAAGGCCCGCTTAAGCCCTCGATACTGCTGATAATGAAATCGCCGGAGGGGAAGCAGGTGAGGCTGACCCCCGAGTTCAAGGAGGAAGAGTTCTCATCCGCGGATGACGGTTGCGAGGTGAGCATCGGGGGGAACCACGTCAAGGGCGACCTCGACCGCTACGAGTTGCACGTCGAGGTCGAATCATACGCGGCCGACCTGGCCTTAACCCGAAAGGCGCCCTCCTGGAGGCCTGGCTCGGGCATATCTTATTCAGGCCGCGACAAAGGCAACTACTTCGGCTGGGTAGTGCCCATCCCATACGGCACGGTGGAGGGCACGGTGGTCTTCGAGGGGGAGAAACGGCAGGTCAAGGGAACCTGCTACCACGACCATAACTTTGGCAACGTCTCACCGGGCATGGAGATCGACCACTGGTACTGGGGCAGGGCCCATGTGGGCCAATTCACCACTATCTTCGTGGAGATGGTGACGCGGCACGTCATCGGCATCGGAAGCCTGAAGCTGCACACCTTCCTGCTGGCGAGGGGGGACGAGATACTGACCGACGACGGACTCCCGCTCTCGCTCGTCACCAGTGATTTCAAAGACGGGCCCGGGGGCAAGTCGTACCCCACAAAGCTCGATTTCGAGTGGCGCGGCGAGGAGGGTAGCGCGACCCTGTCGATTCGGAACCCGGAGATGATCGAGTCGATAGACATGCTGGAGTCGGCGCCCCGCTGGGAGCGCCCCCTCATCCACCTCATCGCGAACCCCTACTACTACGACTTCAACGCCGACCTCGAGCTGACCGTGGACCTGAAGGGGGTCAAGGCCACTGAGCGCGGCAGGGCGCTATACGAACTGATGATGCTCAAGTAATCGTCAAGGAAGGAGCCCGGAGGCTCCGCGGGAGAGCCGCAGAATATACTGGGGGGCGCCTCGTATGTTGGACATGGGCACTGATGCCGTTGAGCGCATCCGCTTCTACAGGTTCAGCTCTTTCGCGTTGATGGTAACGATCCTCGCGCCGCTGGCCTTCGGGGTCATCCTGTCGCTGGTCATGCTGATAGTCGCTATAGTGCAGGGCAGGTGCTGGCTCTTTGAATCCATAAGCCACTTCAGCAAAGCAGCGGCCATCCTCGCAACCGTGGGAATCCTGGTGCTGTTCGCGGGGATAGCCGTTTCCCAGGTCCGCGCGAGGGTCCGCCGGAACCTGAAGGACTTCTACAGGGAGACGGAATACGACCGGGCCGAATATGAGTCATTCAAGAGCGCGCTCGAGGGCGTGAGCATAGGTCTGGGGATGAGCCCGCCGGCCCTCCAGGTGCTGGGAATCCCCACAGTCAACAGCATCGCGTTCCGCGAGAGGCGTAAACCGGGTGTCGGAGTAACCACCGAAGCCTTGAAAGCAGGGCTCTCGCGGTCCGAGAAGGAGGCGATGATGGCGCACGAAATCGCGCACATAGCCCTCGGCGATTACTTCCTCGCGTCGAGCAGCGCGGGATTCGAGTACGCGGGTTACGGGCTGGGCGTACTGTTCCTGCTCATGGCGGTCCTTGTGACCATCGCCATTAACGTCTACGTGCTAATATTCCTCCTGCCCCTGTTCGTACCGCTGATAGTGGTCCTGGCCGACAGGAGATTGAGGAAGAGGACGAGGGTCCTCTACCGGCACGACGACCTGCTGGCCGACACGATAGCGGCGAAGTTGATCTCGGACCCCGAGTCCCTTAGAAAAACGATTGAGAAGCTGTGGGCTCTTTCGGAGGAGACCAGGGCCGTGATCCCCAGGACCGCTCATTTCCAGGGATATCTGTTCATATGGAGGCCTCTAGAAGCGGGACCGATAAAGATGGTCACTTACGATGGCGCGGCGTCCGGCGGAGCCGCGAGAGGCAAGGCGGACACGACCAAGATCTACTGGGTGCCGGGTAAAGCGGAGAGCAGGACATCGTTAGCCTACGACACCGTGAAGGGCAGGAT
>JAENXM010000342.1 GCA_016649525.1 Actinomycetota bacterium | reverse complement strand
TACGGCTTACCCAGCATATCGGTGTTGTTCACGCTGAATATCATCCGGGCGGAGGCGTTCATCTGCATGATTCTGCCGTCTTTGCTGACCATCATGAGTCCGGCATAGACACTCTCGATGATATGCTCGAGTTCCTCCTTCTGATCCACAACCTCGCGGTAGAGCAGGGCGTTCTGGATGACGGCGCTCGCCTGCTTCGCCATCCGCTGGAGAAGAGCGATATCTTCCTCGATAAAGATATTGCCGTATCGCTTGTTGAAGACATGAAGAACGCCGATCGTTGTCTGATCTACGACCCTGTTCTCCTCATCAAGTTTTTCGGCAATGAGGGGAACACAAGCGCCGTTGCGGATATTCAAAAGGGCGACATTTTCCTTGATAGTTCGCTCGTCGGTAACTGCATCGTAGAGGATGGTGGGTTTATTCTCGCGGAAAACCTGGCCGGAGATGCCATGGGTAGCTCGGACTCTGAACGTCTTGATCTCTTCGTCGGTGAGGCCGCACGCCGGTTTTGTCGCGGCAAGCTCGCCTTTTTCCCTGTCGAAGAGCATAAAAACGCATTTCTCGGCTTGGAGAATTGCAGCGATCTTTGTGACTAAAACCTTCAACGTCTCTTCGACGTTTGTTATCGGCGTCGGCTCTCCGGTTTCAGAGGCATTACGGACCCGCTGCTCCAGCTCTTTATTTGCTCGTTCCAGCGCTGTGATATACTGCTTCTTTTCCTCTAATTCGCGCCGGATCTCTTCAAATTTTTTGGATAGGGCCTCGGCGTCAGTCATACTTCAAAATCACCTTTCGATTTGTATCCTGCCGATTGTGTGTTCGGCGGGCAACCACGCACTCGTGCATTATAGCACAAGGGGGTATTACAGTGTCAACTGGAACATTATCTTTATTGCCCGCGTCTTATAATTTAGGAAACGGGCATTTTTTCTATTGCGGATTTTTACTAATAAAATGATAAACTGATAACTGCCCCCGTGGGTAAAAAAACTTGTAAAAGCGAAGGAGGATTTCCAGCAAGCTCTGTAGAAGCTATTTTATACTAAACTTTTTTAAAGTAAGAGGGGAGCAATTCAAGTGAACTACCGATTTGGGCTACTGTCACTCAGCCTGGCAGTAGGGTTTTCGTATTTGTCAGTGTGTACTTCTTCTGCAGCCGAACTACAATTAGCGGGAATCAAGCTTGGCAGGCCTGCACTCGCCGTGATCCAGAAATACGGCAACCCATCTTCCATAGTAGTCGGTGCCGTCGGGCAGACACAAGGAACCACAGGTGCACCTCAGGCCATGCCCGGGATGTTCGGCATGCCTGGAATGGGAGCCCCAGCCGGCTCACCGTTCGACATTACCAGTCTGGGTCCAGACATGAGTGGGCTTTTCGGGCCTTCCGCCCTATCGGGACCGACACCCGCTTCAACTGCGACATCCGCCCGACCAATGGCGGTCGCCCCTGAAGTTACCTGGGTATACAACTATCCAAAAAACAGGCAGCTCCGTTTCCAGATAAACCCGGACGGCATCGTGGTGCAAATCGCCGCATTAGGAGTAGACTGGCCGAATATCCTCACATCGAAAGGGATCACCCTGGGGCAGACATACAAGGATATCGTGTTGAAATACGGGTACCCTGAGTCGCACGAACAGTCCAGTATTTCCTTCGGTGGCGCGTCACTCCCGAGACTGGAAGTCATGTATCCGGAGAAACATCGGGTCATTTTCACCTGTGTCGGCAAGTACATCACGGGTATCACTATAGGCCTGATGGATTAACTGTTCCGGTGGACGGCGGGGGTTATT
>JAENXM010000222.1 GCA_016649525.1 Actinomycetota bacterium | reverse complement strand
TGTCGGACCCGTTGGCCTAGGGATATCCAAAGACGGTCTTGCGGGAATAAATGAAAATGGTCTAAATTGATAAAAGTGGGCAACGTCAGGGGGGTTGAAATGAAGAAAGCGCTTTTGTTCCCATGTATTCTATTGCTTTTGATTTCTCTCGTAGGGTGTGGTAAAGACATAGTAACCCCAGAACCCTCTGGCCCAGCACAGGAAATTGTACCGCCTACGACACCCGCCTCACCTGGGGTGACGCACCGCATACCCAACACCCCGCGAGAAGCAGAAGTTTACGGCGTGCTTGTTCTTGGTTTTTCTTGATTACTCGTTATTTCCCCGTTTTTGCGATGATACCGCGATCTACAGGTTATTGGTGTTTCTTGGCTATTGGTGCCTTTCGGCGGGAACAGGTAGAGAATAGGTAGAAATAGCGGAGCAAGCATGACTTTGCTTGGATTCCTTGAAGCCGCATTATTACGCTGGAGCCGGCGAGAGGACTTGAACCCCCAACCTGCGCATTACAAGTGCGCTGCTCTACCAGTTGAGCTACGCCGGCTAGCTTGCCTTCCTGACAGCCTCCCGGGCCAGGTACTCGCGGTAACGGAGGTGCTGCTCCACCTTCCGCTTGATCCTCTGGAGGGCATTATCGATGGACTTCACATGTCGGTCAAGGTCGCCCGCAATCTCCTGGTAAGAGCGCCCTTCGATATAAAGCTTGAGGACTTCCGCTTCAAGCCGGCTCAGCATCTTCGCAAAGCTGTTCCTGATGCTGAGCGCCTCCTCGATGCTGATGACGAGGTCCGCGGGGTCCAGGGCCTCGCGGCCGGCGAAGAAATGCATCACCAGCCTATCGGGTTCCGCCGCATCGCCCATCTGGTTGCTGAGAGACACGTAGGAATTGAGCGGGACGTGCTTCTGCCTCGTCGCCGTCTTCACCGCTGTTATGATCTGCCTTGTGACGCAGATATCCGCGAACGCCCCGAAGGAGGCGTGCCGGCCTTCCCGGTAGTCGCGGATCGCCTTGAAAAGCCCTATCATCCCTTCCTGGACGATGTCCTCGCGGTCCGCCCCGATCAGGAAATAAGAACGGGCCTTCAGGCGAACGGACTCCCGGTACCTGTCTATCAAAGTTAAAAGAGCCTCGGCTTCACCAGCCTGTGCAAGCAGTACGATTTCCTCGTCGCTGAGGCTGCCGTTGCCGGGCCCTCTTTCATCGTCCAAGTCGGTCCTGTGCGCCAAGACCATCCTCGCCCAAGTAGCCGGATCTAGCCTTTTGAATCTCGCCCTATGGCCTTTATATATGCCCGAAACTGGTTTGCGTCAAGAAAAACCTGTGTAAAGACGCGAAAAACGGTTTGGTTGAGCGATTCCCGCCGGAACCTACCGCTCGTAGCGCCAGCGGAAGCCGTCCCTGACGTCCTCTATGCGGACATCCATCTCCGAAAGCCGATCGCGGATGAGGTCCGAAAGCTCGTAGTACTTGTTCTCCCTGGCAGCCTGCCTGACCTGGAGCAGAAGCTCGATGAGCTGCTCGCGGGTCGGCCCCTCTTCAACCTGCTTCACTGGCTCCGCCTCCCCTTGAAAAAGACCCAGGGCGCCGCATTGGTCCCTGAGCAGCCTGAGCGCCTCCTCCAGGATCGACCTGTTCGCAGGAGAGGCGTCAACATAAGTGTTTATCTCCTTGACAAGCGAGAATACGAGACCGAGCGCGGCAGCGGAGTTGAAGTCGTCGTCCATCGCTTCACGGAAATCGCGCTCGCACTCCTTGAAGTGGTCCATCATCGACGTATCACGCTCGCCCGCCCCGGGAGCTTCCTCGCCCGCGGCCGACCTGCCCAGCATATCCTCCAGGTTGAACATGCAGTTTTGAATGCGCTCCAGGGAGGCGCGCGCCTCGGCAAGGCTCTCCGCCCCGAAGCTCAGCGGGCTCCGGTAGTGAGTACCCAGCATCAGCATCCTTATGGTGTCGGCATCGTGCTCGGTCAGCACCTCCCGGAGCAGCATGATGTTCCCGATCGACTTGGACATCTTCTCCCGGTCGATGTTCAACATGCCGCTGTGCAGCCAGTACTGTACGAACCGCGTGCCGGAGTAGGCCTCCGACTGGGCTATCTCGTTCTCGTGGTGCGGGAAGACGAGGTCCTGACCGCCGCCGTGGATGTCAAACCCGCTCCCGAGGTATTTGACCGACATGGTGGAGCACTCTATGTGCCACCCCGGCCTGCCCGGGCCCCAGGGGCTCTCCCACGAGGGCTCCCCGGGCTTTGAGGCCTTCCAGAGGGCGAAGTCAAAAGGTTCCCGCTTGCGCTCGACCTCCTCTGCACACTGGACCGTGACCTGCTGCTCTTCGAGAGAGCGGCCGGAAAGCCTGCCGTAGTCGGGAAACTTCGCGACCTCGAAGTAAACGTCCCCCTCGGACTTGTAGGCGTAACCCTTATCAACGAGCCCCCTGACGACCTCGACCATTTCCGCCACGTGCTCCGTCGCACTTGGAGCAATGTCCGGAGGCCTGACCCCCAGAGCCGCCATGTCTTCTTCAAACGCGAGGCTGTATTTTGCCGCCACCGCGTCCGCGTCTGTCTTCTCCTCTTTGGCGCGGTTTATTATCTTGTCGTCGATGTCAGTGATGTTCTGGACGAATGTGACATCGAAACCCGAGTACTCCAGGTAGCGGCGTATCATGTCGAAGTTGAGGAAGGTGCGAGCGTTCCCGATGTGGATATAGTTGTAGACGGTCGGTCCGCAGACGTACATGGAGATCTTGCCCTCGTCCCTCGGAACGAGGTCTTCCTTCTGACGCGTCAGGGTGTTGTACACCTTGATAGCCATTACTCCTCCGGCTTCTCCCCGCCGGTTTCCGACCTGCCCTCGAGCCTGTCGAGCCTGCGCTCCAGGGCATTGAACATGTCGAGAACAGGGTCGGGCAGATTCTCGTGGTGAAGGTCGACAGGCGAGATGCGCTCACCCGAGCAGACCGTCACCCTGCCCGGTACGCCGACCACCGTGCAGTTGGGAGGCACGTCCTGCAGGACCACCGACTGCGCGCCCACCTTCGAGTTCTCACCAATCGTGATGGGCCCGAGTACCTTCGCCCCCGCCGCTATCACCACGTTGTCCTCTATCGTCGGATGCCTCTTGCCCTTCTCCTTACCCGTCCCTCCAAGGGTGACCCCCTGGAATATCGTGACGTTGTCCCCGATATCGGCCGTCTCACCTATCACCACGCCCATCCCGTGGTCGACGAAGAAGCCCTTGCCGACCCGCGCGCCCTGGTGTATCTCGATACCGGTTAGCGTCCGCGCAAGCATCGAGATGAGGCGCGGGACGAGCGGGACGTTATGCGTGTGCAGGTAGTGCGCGACCCTGGGCATCCAGATCGCGTGCAGGCCGGGGTAAGAAAGGATTATC
>JAENXM010000014.1 GCA_016649525.1 Actinomycetota bacterium | reverse complement strand
TAATCCCCTCTGACTCGAGGAGCTCGGACAGCTTCCCCTCCCTGACCGACCTTCCGCGGTTTATGATGCTTACGCTGTCGCATATCCCCTCCACCTCTGAGAGCTGGTGGCTTGAAAGGAATATGGTTGTTCCCCCCTCCTTCAGCCGGATGAGCATGTCCCTGACCTCTTTCTGCCCGACAGGGTCCAGGCCGCTGGAGGGTTCATCCATTATCACCAGGTCGGGGTCGTTGATGAGCGCCTGGGCGATACCGAATCGCTGCAGCATCCCCTTGGAGTATTTGTCGAGCGTCAGGTGAGAACCCCGGCGGAGCCCGACCATGTCGAGTAGTGTCGCGCATCTCGAGGCTCGCTCTTCCCTGTTCAACCCGAAGAACTTGCCGTAGAGGTCCAGCCCTTTTTCGGCGGTGAGGAAGCCGTAGAAGTACGGTTGTTCGGGGAGGAAGCCTAGCCTGTGGTGTGAGGCCCTGTCGCCCAGCTGCACGCCGAGAACTGAACCGCTTCCTTCGTTCGCGAATATGACCCCCAGCAGTATTTTGAGTGTGGTCGTCTTTCCGGCACCGTTCGGCCCGAGCAGGCCGAAGATCTCGCCGCTTTTCACCTCCAGGGAGAGGCCTTCCACGGCGACCTTCCGCTCTCGGGAAAAACCGGAGCGGTAATACTTCGTTATGTTTTCCAGCGCTACAGCTGAGCCTTTCAACAACGCCTCCGGCCTATTCACCGGGTTTGTCAGTTCCATTATAGAGTTTCGTCATGCGCTCATGGGAACTATAGAAAGAAGAGCCCCGTCTAAAGGGTGTTTTGCAGAGGTACTAGAGGGGAGGCTCAAATGAATGAGAAGCGTACGGGAAAGGGCTTGCGAAAGGTTTTTATAGCGGGGGGGATCGTTCTCGCTGTCCTGTTGATACTGATGGCGATCGGGCTTGGCTGTGGTGGGAACCGGAAGCCCGATCAGGCGCTGAAGGAGGTTTCCAAGGGCGAAGTCGACCTCATGCGCGTCGAATCGAGCGGGGAGGTGCCCGAACAGAAGGGGACTACTGTCGCAGGCACCAGGACAGAGGTTTCACAGGTGCCCTCGATAGAGACGAGGACAATCAAGACCGGGAGCCTCACGATCGAGATTAAAAAAGGCACGTTCAACAGGTACTACAGCCAGGTAGTCCTGATAGCTGAAGGCGTCGGGGGTTTCGTTTCTGACTCGCGGACTGATTCGAGCGGCGGAAGGATAACGGGGGGCACCGTTACTGTCAGGGTCCCGAACGACTCCTTTTCCAAGGTCATGGCCGAGTTCAAGAAGATCGGGAATGTGAAGTCGATAGGCGAGCAGGCGCAGGACGTGACCGAGGAGTACGTTGATCTTGAAAGCCGCATCAACAACCTGAAGGCGCAGGAAGGGGTTTACCTCCGGCTGATGGCGAAGGCACAGACCATAGAAGAGAGCATAGCGGTGCAGCGTGAGCTCTCCGTCATCCAGGAGCAGATCGAGCAGCTCCAGGGACGCAAGAACTACCTGGACAACCATGTACAGTTCTCGACGGTCCAGGTGACTCTGCTCGAGCCGGGCGCAGCAGTGAGCGGGGACGGAGGATGGGGATTCACGCAGGCGCTCGCGGACGCGGCTCACGGAGTAGTCAATGGTATCAACGCGGTCATTAGATTCTTTGGTGACGCGCTCGTCTACGTTCTGATTGCGGCGGCACTGGCTTTGCTGGCCTACCTTGTTGTAAAGAAGCGCTACGGCGAAAAAAAGGCTTCGAGTTAATCTGGTGCCAAGCGGTTTTAAATCGACTACAATTGCGGTTAAGGGAAAAGATAACAGTTCGGGGGTGGCGAGTTGTGTGAATCGAATGTATACGTATGTGATGATGAAGGTGACAGGCTTGTGATGGAGGATGCGGTTCTCCTCGAGGAAGAGGACGGCAAGATCAAAATCACCGACATCCTCGGTGAAGTGAAAGAGCTCGAGGGCGATGTCGAGGAGATAACTTTCCTTGAGCATAAGATCGTGATTCGCGAGCGGTAGACCCGTTGTCGGAATCAAATACATGAGTAGTGGAGTGCCGCCTCAACGGCAGTAGCCCGAGAGGCGGCAGCTTTATATGGAGAGTGGGAAAGGTCAGAAGGAATATTGCTTTACTTAGGGGAGGACAACCGGGCCTTGGAACCGGGTCCCGATCAAGACCGGCGTATTAGACCTTAATGCGGCAACTCTTGGGGATATTTGGATGGTCCAAATACTTTAACCCAGAGCTGTACCCGGTTGTCCGGACTTACTACTGGCAACCGATTCATCCTGACAAACCCGGGACTCCCCGGTTGCCTGTCAAATAAGAAGCGGTACCTCTGTGTTCAACTATGGGGCTGTATGAAGTAACGTTCAATAAAAAAATCCACCTGCGGGCATAACTACTTGGCGAAGAGCATTAATGCCTGGTGAGCGGTAAAAACGAACATCCCGGTGTTTATATGTCTAGTAATTTCCTCAATTCCGCGCTCTGCCGGCGGCTGACCGGTATCTTGCTGTTGGCCGGGTCGCTCATCGTCAACTCGTATGATGAGCTGCCTGCCTTTGTTATCTCTTTCACCTTGCGCATGTTGACGATGTATCCGCGGTGGGCGCGGAAGAACTTGGTCGGGTCGAGTGTCTTCTCAAGTTGAGCCAGACTGTGGTTCGTCAGAAAACGCCCCTCGTCGGTATGCGCATAGGTGTATTCCCTGCGGATGTTTATGAAGTTGATATCGTCCACGTTCAGAAGATATATTTTGTCGCCCTTCCTGACCGGCATCTGCGACCGCAGGGATTCCGGAGACATCCGCGCGTGCCTGTTGTTTCGCTTGAGGACGGTCTCGACCCGCGCCATCAGCTCGAGCGCGCTGAAAGGCTTTGTCACGTAATCGTCTGCCCCACCCCTCAAGCCCTGCACCTTTGACCTCTCGTCCGACAGCGCGGTAAGCATGATGATAGGGATAACCTTTTCGCGGGGATCGTCGCGCAGCCTTGCCAGCACTTCCCAGCCGTCGAGCTTCGGCAGGAGGACATCGAGCAGTATGAGGTCGGGGTTTACCTCCTTCACCTTGCTGAGACACTCCTCGCCGTCCCGCGCGGTCTCCACCAGGAATCCTTCGAGTTTCAGGTTCTTTGTCACCATATCGCTGATGAGGGCGTCGTCCTCGACAACGAGCACGGTATGCTTTTTTTCGTTCATCGTTTCTTCCGGGCGCCTCTCCGGCAGGCCGCAGGACACCACACGATTGTTGATGTCACCGGGTGCCCGATTGCATACGCCGCGATTTATGCCGCCGCCAATGTTACCGTAATGGATTATCCATTATAGTTTTGCACCTGTCAAAGATGGGGTCTGACCACTTTTTACATCGTGTCCATTTAGCCCGGCCTCTCAGGCCGGGATGCGACAAAAGTGGTCCGACCCCCTTCTTAACGGAGAATTAACATCAGCGTAAGACAGGTTTAACGCTGCTCGTTCATATTCAGATCAGGGATTCAAGGATCTTGACAGCCTCGGATCGAGGAGGATTGATTGAGATGAAGCTCGGGAAAGAAGGAAAGGAGGAGACGATGTCCACGGAAAAAATGGGCGCACAGAACGACAGCGCGAAGAGGTACGACAGCCACCGCCTGCTGATCGGGATCTCGGCCGCTATCCTGGCGGTGCTGGTGATCGCATCGGCATTCGCCCTGGGCTACTTCATCGGGCACGGGAACGGGGTCACGGACACCCTGGCAAAGGGTGGACGGCAGGGCCAGGTCACAACCGATAGGCTCAACCAGGGGTTGGGACAGTCGCGGGGTGGAGGCGCTGCCGGAGAGCGGGCCAGGGAGATGATCCAGAGCGGCGAAGCCGAGCTGGTCAGGGGAGACGTCACGGCCGTTGAGGAAGGAAAGATCACGGTGCAGACGGAAAAGGGCAACGAGGCCATAGCCCTGACGGATAACACCCGGTACCCGGGAGCGGGAGCTCAGGGGAAGGCCACCGGTACACCTTCGGGCGCAGCGCAGTTGAAGAACGGCCAGAAGGTGACGGTTCTTGTGCGGCGTGACTCGAGCGGCAACATGGAGGCGCTCGCGGTCAGAGTGATGGGCCGGGGATCGGGACTCTAGGTCAGCTCCGGTTCCTGCACCGGCTGACCCTGCTCGGCGGGTTCTCCGCTGGCCTCTTTTTCGTCCTCGTCCGCGTAGCCCTGGGCCACGTAGTAGATGGCCCTGTCGAAATAGAGCACGACGCGGTTGTTGAGTTCCAGGGCCTGGTAGAGTTCCAGGTTTGTAGTGAGAAGCCCCTCCTGGAGCACGAAGAGCCATATGTGGCGTTTCAGTAGGAAGAGGGCCATTATGACGTCTTCCACGGGATGGCCCTCCGACCTGCGCGCCTTCCCCATCTTGCGGTAAAAACCGGCCAGCCTCTCCTTCGGCAGGCGCCTGCCGAGGTAGTACCCCATCCGGCTGCACACGCTCTCTGCCCGTTCGTGAAGGACATCGTGAGGGAGGTTCCAGTACGAGCGGGTGTAGGGGAGGGTGATCACCTCTTCCACCCATCTGTCGGCGATCACGTCCGAGTTCTTCTCGATTATCTTTATCAGCCTGCTCGCAAGTACCATAATAGCGCCACCCGTCGCGGGACCCGTTCCAACATTCTATTGTAACGCCGGTGACCTCGCAAACATACCGCGGTCAGGGCCGGCTGCGAACCGGGAAACGGGCGGAGGCGTTGTCAGGGAAGAGCCTGCATCAGCGCGGTCGGTTGGTGGCTTGTGGAGCGGTTGACGGTCTCGAGTATCGCTTCACAGGTCAGGTTGCGGACCGAGTGGTAGGACGCGCCCATCGCGTCGGACATCCTCCGGGCCGCGGTAGGCCTGCCGAAAAGGCTGTTCCCGTCTTTGCGGACCGGCGCGCTGTCTATGACGACGGACTGGATCCCCCGCTCCCTTATCTTCTTCGCTATGCCCAGCGCTTCGCTCATCGGTTTTGCAGTGCCGCCCAGGGTGATGTTGCCTCCCCCGTCGGAGATCAGTACGAGGACGGGGCTGGGCTGAGGGTTGCGTGATAGCTCATGGTCGAGGATCTGATAGCCGAGGGCCAGGCCGTGCGACAGGGGCGTAGTGCCTCCCGGCGTGAGCTTCGTGAGCAGGCGTTCGGCCAGGGCCGCGCTGGATGTCGGGGTCATCACCAACTGCGCCGCCTGGTCCTTGAACACGACCAGGCCTACCCTGTCGCGCTTCTGGTAAGCCTCCACCAGCAGCTTGAGGATTGCCTGGCGGGAGGCGTCCAGTCTCTTCTTGACGCCCATCGAAGCGCTGGCATCGACCACGAAAACTATCGACGCCCCGCACTTGCGTTTCTTCAGTTTGAGCTTTATGTCCTCGGGGAGTATCACCGGCCTTCCTCCCTCGTCCCCTCCCCTCGCGGCGGACGACCGGATGGTCGCGTCGATGGCGATGTCGGACGCCGAATACCGGTTATTCGCGCCGCGGGGCGAGGCGCTTCTGTAATAGCGGCCCCTTGAATCCTGCGACCGGGGATTGCCGCGCTGTCCGATTGCGTTTCCTGAAGCCTCACCCTCGGGTATGCGGACATCATCGGCGGCTGGGCCCGCTTCTCTTTCGGGCTCCCTCTCCACCGGCCGGAGCTCGCGTTGCTCGTTTCCGGTCTCGCTCGCGAGAGCATGTGATGTGTCGGTGTCTCGAAGAGGAAACGGGATGGTCACGGGATGAATGTCATCTATCAGGGATTCAACATCCAGCCGCTCACTGTCCTCAATGCCGAAGGGCATCTTTCGGATGCGGTGGTTCAAGGCGAGGCTCGCCACCCTGGCGATGTGCCCTGTCTCCACAACGTGGACTTCTTCAAGGGCGGCCAGTGCCCTGGCCGCGTGCATCATGGATATGTCGGCGCGGTGGCCGTCGGCCTTTGCGCGGTCGACTATCCGCGCCATCATCTCGAGGACCGGCTCCCCGACCTTCACCTCGGGGTAGAGCTCACTCGCCGCCAGGATTTTCCTCCTCAGTCTCTCCTGAGCGCCTTGCCACTGGGATTCGAACTCGAGCGGGTTACGGCTGAACTGCATGTTCCGCCTCAGTATTTCCACACGGTCTGAAGGGTCTATCTCCGTCTCGACCTCCGCGCAGAGACCGAAGCGGTCCTCGAGCTGTGGCCTCAGATCCCCCTCGTCGGGGTTCATGGTTCCAATCAGGATGAAGCTTGCCCCGTGGCGGAACGATATGCCCTCTCTCTCGACCACGTTAACGCCCATGGCGGCGGAGTCCAGCAGCAGGTCCACGATGTGATCCTCGAGCAGGTTGACCTCATCTACGTATAGGATGGAGCGGTTTGCGCGGGCGAGTATTCCCGGCTCGAACCTCTTCTCCCCCTGCCGCAGGGCCTTCTCTATGTCGAGTGTCCCCGACACCATGTCCTCGGTTGCGTTCAGCGGCAGTGTGACCATCTTCATGCGGGTCCGGGAGATGGGGAGAGACCCCTCGACGTCGAGCGTATTCATGCAGTAACCGCAGAGTGACTCGATGTCTCCCGGGTCGCACGAGAACGGGCAGTCGGTCACTACTTCTATTTCGGGCAGGAGGTGCGCAAGGCCGCGTGCCAGGGTTGACTTCGCGGTTCCGCGCCGACCTCTTATCAGGACTCCCCCTACATTGTGGCTGACGGCATTCAGGAGGAGGGCCTGCTTCACCTGGTCCTGGCCCACTACCGCGGTGAATGGAAAAACGTCATCTTCCCTTTTCAACCGGTTCCCTCCTCGGGGACGAGCCCGTGCTAAACGGAACATATTGGTGCTCGGGCTTTTCTATTTCTCCATATATTGTTTGACCTAACGCCGACAGTGTCCTTTTCAAGGCCGACTTCCGGGGTCCTTGACAGGGTGGCTCACGCTGCGTGGCAGTTACTCTGAATTGAAGGAAAGGGGTCGCCATCAGAGAAGTAAGGGTTGGCATGGTTATGTTGCGGACCACAATATACTGTGCTAAAATACCGCAGACCTGTGTTTGAGACAGGATCGAGATAAGTTGCATCTGACATGGCCTCACCGTATAATATCCAGGTTCAAACGCAGATATTGTTCTTTGGGGGGTTTGGTAGTATCAGTCTGAAAAGGTCAAGAACGATGGTTTTTCTTGCATCGGTGCTGGCGCTGGTGTTAGCCATGACGCTGTGCCCGCTTTTGTATGCCCAGCCTCTGGATGAGGCTAAGAAGGACGTAGAAACGCTGCAGCAGAAGCTCGAGGACTCGGTAGAGAGGTATAACTACGCCTGCTCCAAGCTGGAGGGGACACAGAGCCTCATCGAAGAGAACAAGGTGGAGCTGGCTGAGGCGGAAGAAGAGCTGGCCGTTAACAAGGACCGGCTCAACGACCGCGTCAGAGCGATGTACGTCACACGCCACAACGAGTTCCTCGACGTTGTCGTGAACGCCGGCAACTTCGACGAGTTCCTGGTCGGCATGGACCTCGCCAAGAAAGTCGGGCAGAAGGACGCCGAGCTGGTCAAGGACGTCAAGGACGCGAAGGCCAAGCTGGATGCCGCTAAGGAGTCGCTGGCCGAGCGCAAGAGCGAACAGCAGGCGGCAAAGGAAGAGATCGCGGCCAGCAAGGCCGCCGTCGAAGGTGAGTTGTCCTCGGCCAAGGGGAGGCTCGTGGGCATCGAGGACGAAATACGCCAGGCTATGGCCAGGCGCGCGGAGGAAGGATCCCCCGCACCCAGGTATCGCGACGACCGGGCACCGTACGTTGCGCCTGTCGTGCGCAGGAGCGCCCCGCCCGGGTCGCCGCACGGCGGGGTGGTCGAGGTGGCTTACGCACAGCTCGGCAAGCCGTACGTCTGGGGTACGGCAGGGCCCAACACTTTCGACTGTTCAGGACTGGTGGCCTACTGCTACAGCGTGGGCGCCGGGATCGAGATAACCCACAGTTCGTATGGCCAGGCTTCCTGCGGGACCCCGGTGAGCGTCAGCGAACTGCAACCCGGGGATATCGTGGGCTTTCGTGGCTGGGGCCACGTCGGCCTTTACATCGGTGACGGGCAGTACATACATGCACCGCAGAGCGGTGACGTTGTAAAGATTTCGTCGCTTTCCAGCCGCGGTAACTTCTGCGGCGCGGTCAGGCCGTGATACTTCCGGCGGGACGGAACGAAATATCTGCAAGCAAAGGCCCCGGCAGGGGCCTTTCTCGTAAAAGAGCGATGGAAGGTGAGTGGCGTGGCTGAGGCTGTGTTTTTCTACGATCCACTTTTCGAGCAGCACGAAACCGGATTCGGGCACCCCGAAAGGCCCGAGCGGTTGCCGGTGACGCTCAACGCGCTCAGCGAGTCCGGCGTGCTTGACAGTGCCGAGGCCAGGCAGCCGAGGGACGCGACGGTCGAGGAGATCGAGCTTGTCCATACGGCGAAGTACATCGAGCTGGTCAGGAGGGTCGCCGATTCCGGGGGCGGCAACCTCGACATGGACACAGCCCTGTCGGGCGCGTCTTACCGCGCTGCGTTGAGGGCGGCCGGCGCACTGCTCGACAGCGTCGATGGATGCCTTGGCGGGGATTTCAAGCGGTCCTTCTGCCTGGTCAGGCCTCCAGGCCATCACGCCCTTCCCGGCCGCGGGATGGGTTTCTGCCTGTTCAATAACATCGCGATAGGGGCCCGCTACGCCATGTCAAAGAAGAAGCTCAAGCGGGTGATGATAGTCGACTGGGACGCGCACCACGGCAATGGTACCCAGGAGATATTTTACGATGACCCGGCGGTCCTTTACGTCTCGCTGCATCAGTACCCGCATTATCCTGGCACCGGATGGCTCGACGAGACTGGACGGGGCAAAGGAAAGGGTTACACGATAAATTTTCCGTTTCCAGCCGGCACCGGCGAGGAACATTACACCCAGGCCTTCGAGAGGGTTGTCATCCCGGCGGGGCGGAGGTTCGCCCCGGAGCTTCTCATGCTCTCGGCGGGCTACGACAGCCATGACGGGGACCTGCTCTGCTCGATGCGCCTTACGGACAGCTCCTACAGGAAACTCACGGACTACCTGGTCGGCCTCGCCGACGCGTGCTGCGAGGGCATGCTTATCGCCACTCTGGAGGGCGGTTATAACCTGGAAGCGGAGGCCCGGTCGGTCGTTCAGACCGTGGCCGGAATGGCCGGTGCGGACGTTCCTTTTAAAGATGACCCACCCCGGCCAAGCGCCTATCCGGACAGGGCCGGCGAGGTGATAGAGGAGACCGCCAGACAGTGGACTGAGTCCGCCTAGCGCAGACCTTAAAGTGTGGCGCTGTTTATTCCGATTCATATAGGAGTAAAACAGCACAAGCGCAAGGTGGTGCAGGTGGACCTTCACGAGCTATTAGCCCTGTCCGTAGAGCAGGATGCTTCAGACGTCCATATTAAAGCCGGCAGCCCCCCGTATCTCCGGGTGGACGGCGTGCTGATGGACACGGATTTTCCGAAGCTTTCCGCGACGGAAGTGGTGGATATCGCTTTCGCGCTAATGGACGAGAAGCAGGCGCGGGCTTTCCACGAGACCAGCGAGGCCGACTTCGCTTACGGCGTCGCGGGCCTGGGCAGGTTCCGCGCAAACATATTCAAGCAGAGGGGCACTGTCGGTGTGTCGATCCGCCGGATACTCACGACAAGGGTCCCTTCTTTCAAGGAACTGGGACTGCCACTCGCGTTTGAACGCCTGTCGGACGAGGCGAAGGGACTGCTCCTTGTAACCGGGCCGACCGGGAGCGGCAAGACCACGACACTGGCGGCCATGGTCGACTGGCTGAATGATAACAAAAGGCTCAACATCATAACTATCGAGGACCCTATTGAGATCCTTCACACGGACAGGAAGTGCCTGATCCACCAGCGTGAGGTCGGGTCCGACACCGAGTCATACACCGAGGCGCTCAGGCACATAACTCGCCAGGACCCCGATGTTATCCTTGTGGGGGAGATGAGGGACGTCGAGACGGTCACCGCCGCCATTAACATCGCGATGACCGGGCACCTGGTCCTCTCCACCTTCCACACCCAGGATACTACCGAGACGATTAACAGGCTCATCGACTTCTTCCCGGCCGGCATGCAGAAGCAGGTGAGGATAATGCTCACGAGCTCGCTTGCCGGCGTCACGAGCCAGATGCTGCTGCCGCGGGCCGATGGTTCGGGCAGGATACCCGCGATCGAGGTAATGGTCATGAACGGCAGGCTCGCGGAGTGCCTGCTGAACGAGGAGACGACGGCCGTCATGAGGGAGGTCATCGCCGACGGTGAGTTCTACGGTATGCAGACGTTCAACCAGTCCCTCGCGTCGCTCTACGCCGACGGGCTGGTAGATTTCCAGACGGCGTTCAAGGCCTCGAACCAGCCTCACGATTTCATCCTGATGACGAAGCAGATGGGTCTTCCCGTCGAGGAGACGCTCTCGATACGATGAGTCCCGGATGCCTGTCAGGCCTGAGGCTCACCCCGCCGCGACCCTCGTCATGAAATCGTAGCTTTCCCTGAATATCAGTTTCCTGTCGAGGTCGATGGTGGCCACGTGGTAAGAGTTCTCGAGCCAGATGAGTTCTTTGTCGGAAGAGCTGACGTGGTCGAAGACGAACAGGGCGTTCTCGGTCGGGATGACGTGGTCCTCCCGCGCGTGGAATATCTTGATAGGCATTGTGATCCGCCCGAGGTCCGCCGTGACCGCGACGGAGAGCTTCTTGTATTCGTGGGCGGCGTTCGTGGAGTACTTGTCGTAGGCTATCTCTTTGACGTCTGGGTCTTTAACGTCGTTGGAGACACCGGGAAGCGTCTTGATGACGTGCTTCACAATCGGGACGACCTTTTGCG
Source organism: Actinomycetota bacterium (assembly GCA_016649525.1). Lineage (GTDB taxonomy): Bacteria > Actinomycetota > Geothermincolia > Fen-727 > Anoxymicrobiaceae > JAENXM01. The sequence continues at coordinate 4,194 of JAENXM010000014.1, read as the reverse complement.
CTTGGTTTAGAATGAAGCTGATTACAAGTTTGGGAACTCCCGCCGAGGAGATAGGTATGATGCCCGATATGCGGTCAGGATAGTTCTCCCCGAGGTAAAGCGTCAATGTAGCGCCCAGTGAGAGACCCGCCACGAATACCTTATCGCAGAGCGACCCCAGTTCCTCGAGCGCCGTCTCGACCGTGGATGTCCAGTCGGTATATGACCAGCGCGCCATGTCTTTTACGTCAGTGCCGTGGCCGGGGAGCCTCGGCCCGAGAACGGTCAACCCCTTCGCGGCCAGGAACTCGCCCATGGGTTTCATGCTCGATGTCGTGCCCGTGAAGCCGTGGATGAGCAGGCACCCGATCCTGTGGTCGCCGTCAAAGAAAAAGGGCTTCCCATCCTCCATCACGTCGGTTCCCGGCGGGATCTCCAGCGTCTTGAGCTCCATTTCCTGTCCTCCGTTTCCCTTGTGGCCCTATTGTCAGAGTCTAATTATCGGGGTTTCCGTACAGATCGATGCTGTCAAAGCCCTCTGTGCTCGAGTGCGGGCCGAGCTCATACTCCCCCCAGTAAGTGAAAAAGGTCTCCAGCACCTTGTAGAACCACCCCGGGTCCGTGGCAGCGTAGAGCACGTGCCCCCCGCCGGGCATTATCATTACTTCAACCACGGGATTATCCCTGGTCGCCGTCTGGAGTTCTTCCGCTTCACCGACGGGTACAATAAGGTCGTCCACGGCGTGTAATACAAGACAGGGAACTTCTATCTCCCCCACAAAATTCACCGGGCTTGCCTTGCGGTAGAGGTCGATGTCGCTGATCTCGTAGTACTGGCCGCTCACCTCCCTCGTATACTCCTTGAAATCGGTGAAGGGGCGCGGTCCTTCGAGTGTCGTTTTGAGGAGAAGCAACAGACGGAAGAAGAACCAGATGATCGACCGCTCCACCCACGGCCGGGAGACGCTCGAGATGTAGCCGACTATCCTTTCCGCGTCGGCGTAACCGTTGAGGGCTATCACCCCTCCGGAGAGAGGGCCGTCCAGCCGTGACCTTCCTGCGGCCAGAAGCGCCGAAGCCGCGCCCATGCTGCCGCCGCACAGGGCGACGGTGCTCACCTGGTCGATCGATTCAAGGTACTCCGCCGCAGCCAGGATGTCGTCTGATTCGCGGTATCCCCAGCAGGTGGGGGCTTCGGAGAAACGGCTCGAGTCTCCGAAGTTTCGCAGGTCGAGGGCAAAGACATGGAACCCCCAGTCGTAGTAGGCCTTGAGAGCGAGGGCCTGAGTGGTAAATGAGTTCTTGCTGCCGAACAGCCCGTGCACGAATATGATCGCGGGCCGTTGACCGGCGCCGGGCTGCGTAGCGAGAAGGCCGCAGATCGGTGTCCCGTCCTGTGACTGGAGCATTACCGGCTCGAAAACGCCCGGGTAGGGATAGATAACGCCGGCCGTAGTCCTGCTCATGTTGAGCAACATGGGGATCGTATCTAACAGCGCGAGAGCGGCCGTGGCGAACTGGTGTGAAATGCGGGGTTTGAACGGTATCGCCCTGATCTTCTCCATTACCTCGGACATCGTCTTCACCCCGGCACGTTTTTCACCTCCGCCGCCGACGGGAATCGCGGCCGTGGGACTTGCACCACGGTAGCGGACGGCTACGTAGACGATCAAAGCCAGGGTAACCACCAAAGGCAGGAGCAGAGCGAGCACCGGTAGAAGCAGGGCAGCCTTCAAGAAACTCGGTTTTTCTTCTTCCAGGGAGTCTTTTCTCATAGCGCGAGTATTCTAACACAGGACCGCGTCCATATAGCGGGGACTTAGGAAAGCCTCGGGTGACAAACGCGGCCGTTTCGGTTAAGTTTTACGTACGTTCTAAGAGGTTTGCCGGTATCGTCCGCTTAAGGAAACAAAATGGTTGCTGGAAAGACCGGAAGAAGGGCGCTGGTTACAGGTGGAGGCGGGTTCATAGGCTCGTACCTCTGCGATGAGCTGTTGGGCAGGGATTACAGGGTAATCTGCGTCGACAACTTCCTTACTGGAGACCCTTCAAACATAAAAGAAGCGATGGGGCACCCTGACTTCTCCCTGGAGGAGAAGGACGTCACGGATCCCATGGACTACGAAGTTGACTGCATATTCCACCTCGCGAGCCCGGCGAGCCCGGTCGACTACGTGAACATGCCGATCAAGACGATGCTCGCGAACGCGGTCGGCACGAAGAACTGCCTCGAGCTCGCGAAGCGGCTCGGGGTGCGCATTATCTTGAGCTCTACCTCGGAGGTGTACGGGGACCCCGAAGTCAGCCCCCAGGCGGAGGATTACTTCGGCCACGTCAACCCGGTAGGCCCCCGCTCCTGCTACGATGAGGGGAAGAGGTTCGCCGAGGCACTGTGCAAGGCCTACGAGCGCGAGCACGACGTTGACGTGGTCATCGTCAGAATATTCAACACGTACGGTCCGCGCATGCGAAGAGAAGACGGAAGGGTCATACCGAACTTCGTACGCCAGGCTCTTGCCGGCGAGCCCCTGACCATCTACGGCGACGGCGACCAGACGAGGAGCTTCTGTCATGTGAGCGATATGGTGAGGGGCCTCATGCTTGCCTTGTCCAACCCCGCGGCGGGGGCCGAGATCGTGAACCTCGGCAACCCTAACGAGATGCGCGTGATCGACCTCGCGAACTTCATCCGGCAGAAGACAGGCTCCACGTCATCCATGGAGTTCAAAGAGTTCCCGCAGGACGACCCGCACATGAGGCGGCCCGATATAAGCAAGGCGATGAGGCTCCTTGGATGGGCGCCCGAGGTAGACCTTGAATCGGGCCTGGATGACGTGATCGAGTGGTTCCGGAGACAGGGGTAAGAGCGTGACTGATGGCGAGGAGAGACCCTGGGGTGCCTGCACTCCCGAGGAGGAGGAGACGTACAAGGCGATCATCCGCGACCGCCTCGAGAACTCTCCCGTCTACCAGCACATGGGCTTGAGGGTCACCGGTCTCGGCCCGGGCTGGGCCACGTTCGAGATGCCGGTCGGGAAGAACCTCTGGAACGTAAGCGGGATCCTGCACGTGGGCGAGGTAACCTCCATCGCCGATTCGGCTTCAGGTGTCGCTATCGCTACGCTGCTCGACAAGGACAAAGAGAGGCCCGTCACGATCGAGCTGAAGGTGAACTTCTGCTCCCCCGTAAAAGAGGGCGTGCTGCATGCCCGCGGGCAGGTGGTCCAGAAAGGAAAGCGCATAGCAATCTGCGAGGTCGATGTTACCGGCGAAGACGGCGAGCTCGTTGCCAAGGGGATCTCCACCTACATGGTCCGCGAGCTTGGGGTCAGGTCTTGATTCTTGACTTTTACGTTCAAGGATTGAGATGCGGTTCCAAGAGTCAAGAATCAAGACCTGACCCCAATTAGTATGCTATAATGGCACCGAGCTAGAGTTCTTTAGGTTGAGTAGTATTTGTCCCGAGGAGCGAACCTCGGGGCTTTTTTTATGTATAAAGGAGGTGTAATAGAGTGAACATATACGTTGGTAATCTGAGTTATTCCGTTAACGACGAAGACATCAGGGCGGCCTTCAGCGAGTTCGGCACGGTGGATTCGGTGGACATAATCATCGATCGCAGTACCGGCAGGTCGAAGGGATTCGGCTTTGTCGGGATGAGCAACGACGCCGAGGCAAAAGCAGCGATCGAGGGTTTGAACAACAAAGACCTTGACGGCCGCAGTATGAACGTGAACGAGGCCAAGCCCAGGACAGAGCGCACGCAAACACGCTCCTACCGGTACTAAAGGCTTCTATGTGTGCCGGACCGGCGGCCGTGTAAACGGATCACCGGTCCGAGCGCATGTAGATTAGATCATCAGGTCAAGACAAAATGCTTGATCGACCAGGCCGACATCCCCAGGTATCAGCTGGGCAACGTGATTGCGGTTCCCATCGACTGGAGGAACAGGGAGAGAGTCGCCGTCGGCGCGAGGACCGCACAGGCTTGACCTCGACACCGCATCGGCGAGACCCGGGACACCAGGATTCTCAGTCCTTGCCTATCTCCCAGAAATCTGAGACCCGGTAATAGGTCAACCTGTAAGGCATGTCGTGCTGGTCTATTACACGCCAGACCTGGCGGGTCATGCCGGAGAACCCGGCGGTCTCCTCGAGCCACGTCGCCGTGACCCCTTCGACCCTGTGGCATTCCTCACCGATATAGAACTCGCG
>JAENXM010000173.1 GCA_016649525.1 Actinomycetota bacterium | reverse complement strand
GTCGGTTTCGCCGTTAAAGGATGCGCAGGGAAATGTACTGGAGAGCCGTTCCTCCGTAGTCGATATCACCGAACGCAAGAGGTCCGAAGAAGCATTGGAAGAGAGCGAGGCCAAATACAGGTTCCTGACCGAGAACATGAATGACCTTGTATGGGTCATCAACCTCGATTTCAGTGTTAGTTACGTCAATCCGGCTGTCGAGCAGTTGCTCGGGTTCACCCCCGAAGAAGAGATAGGAATGACCACGGAAGAACAGGTAACCCCTGAAACGCTGGAAATGGCGATTGAAGTGCTGGCAGAAGAGCTGGAGCTTGACAAAGAACCCGGGGTTGACCCCGACAGGACGAGATCCCTTGATCTTTACTACTACCACAAGAACGGCTCGACAAGGTGCCTTGAGACCATCGTCAGTTTCCTCCGGGACGAAGCCGGGAATCCTTTTGGCATATTCGGGGTTTCCCGGGACATAACCGAGCGAAAGAAGGCTGAAGAGGAATTAAAGTGGATCAACGCCGAACTCGAGGGATTCGCGCATACGGTATCACACGATCTTAAGGGACCCATATCAACAATCATGGGGGCCAACCTGGTACTTCAAAACGTAATTCGGAAAAGCGAGGATGGCGAAGGCAATCGATTTGAAGAAGATATCTACGAGCTCTCGGAAATAATAGACACTGGCGTCAACAAGGCGAATGCACTCATCGAAGACGTCCTTACGCTTGCTCAGGCCGGACAGCTTCCAGAAGTTGTATCCGATGTTGATGTCTCGGAATTCGTGGAGACGATACTCGAAGAAAGAGCCGGGGATATCCGGGAAAGAGGGATAACTGTACATGTCGACGATAGCCTGGGTTCCGTGAGAGCCAATCACACACATATATACCAGATATTCTCCAACCTTATAGGCAATGCCATCAAGCACAATGACAACGAGAATCCCGTAATCGAGGTCTCGTTCCTGGGCGATGACGAGAAAGGCCATCATCAATACCTTGTGAGGGACAACGGCTCAGGAATCGCGCCAGAAGGCTTTGACAGCATCTTCCTTCCATTCGTCAAAGGAGATACCGGCGAAACCGGGATAGGACTCTCCACGGTGAAAAAGATAGTCGATGTATATGGCGGCGAGATAAGGGCGTACAACAACAGGGGCGCCTGTTTTAGATTCACGCTGAAGGATTACTGAGTCGAGCCCCCCTTTGAAACCTGCCGGAACACCCGGATGAAGTTTAGGCCGAGGATCTTCTCCACCTCGTCAGCGTCATAACCCCTGTCGAAGAACAGTTGGGTCAGGGCCGGCAGGTCCGTCGCGTCCCTCATACCGTCCGGAGTGGTTATCAGCCCATCCCAGTCCGAACCGAGCGACAGGTAGTCAACACCGACCAGTCGCTTTATGTGATCGGCGTGGTCCACGACCACGCTCAGGTGCGGCCGGGACCGCCGGGGCGCGAGCCACTCGCTGCTGTAGATGAGCCCTATCACGCCGCCCGTCCCGGCGATGTTCTCTATGTCCTCATCGGTCAGGTTGCGGAAGGTCGGCCTGAGGGCCGCCGCGGCTCCGTGGCTCACTATGACCGGCTGGCTCGAGAGCCTGCAGACCTCCGCAATGAGGTCTGTATGGGTGTGGCTTACATCTATCATCATGCCGAGCTCGCTCATGGTACGGACCGCCTCAGTGCCGAGCGCACCGAGCTCCGCGTGCTCTTTTGTCGAATCTGCGGACGAGACGGCGAACCGGTTGGACGTGAAGTGCGCCATCGTTATGTACCTTACCCCGAGACTGTAGAGCTCCTCAATACGCTCGGTACGTCCCCCCAGCATGTGCATGCCCTCAACGCCCAGTAGGGCCGCGACCTTTCCGGCCTTGTGGGCGGCCTCGATGTCGGCAGGCGCGGTGGCAAAGACCAGGTCTTCTTTATTCTTGTCAAAAACGTACCGGGCGTAGTCGATGCTCCGAAGCGCCCGGCTGAAAGCCTTGCGCGGCCAGGGGTGGGCGACAATGCCGAAGAAAACGGCATCAACACCGCCCTCCTTGAGCTTTGGCACGTCAGTGTGGAGCTTCCAGTTGGAGATGCCACGTGGAGCCCTGTGGCGCTTCGACAGATCCAGGCCCAGGATCCTCGCATACATGAGAGAGTCCGTATGAAGATCCACCACCAGGGAGCGCCGGTGGAAAGCCCTTGTGTCTTCGGTTACCTCGACCGGTTGTCTTATCTTTCGCATATCCTCGACCCCGTCCCAGGGCCATAATCTTATCCCGGCCTTCCACATGAAAGCCACCTTGACGGGCATCATGGAAAGTCTCGAACTCCACGGTGCTATACTTGACGCGTGCAATCCTACTGAAAGGAGCTGACAATGCCGGATTTCAAGTCTCTCGAGCAGGTGGAAGGCTCGAAGCAGGACCACGACCTCGTGCTCTACGCACTCAGCACATGCGGATGGTGCAAAAAGGCCAGGACCTTCCTCGGCGACAATGATGTCGCGTACCGCTTTGTCTATGTCGACCTCCTCGAGGGAGACGAGCTGGACCAGGTCTTCAGCGAGGTCAAGAGGCTCAACCCCCAGAAGACGTTCCCGACGCTCGTCATCGATGACGAAGACGTCATCATCGGCTTCAACGATTCGACATACACGGAGAAGCTGCTTTGACGGTCGAAGTTACCCCCGAGGAAGTAGACGAGCTCTATCAAAAACTAGTAGAGGATACCGGGGCGGGCGGCTACCACATAAACCCCGATATGAGCAACACGATGCCGCTCGTCGAGGGGCTCCTCACGAACGCAAAGCGCTACGGGTACCGCCTCTGCCCCTGCCGCCTGACAGGGGGCAGCAGGGAGGCCGACCTCGACATCATCTGTCCCTGCGACTACCGCGACGCCGACCTCGACGAGTACGACACCTGCTTCTGAGGACTTTACGTGTCCAGGCGTGTCCTGGACGGCGAGCTCGAGGTGGGCTCTATACCCGAGAGGCGGCCGGAAGAAATGGGGGGAGAAGTGCCGGAAAAGGAGGTCCCCGCGAAAGCATCCGGGGAGATCAAGGTCTGGCGCTGCAAGGTCTGCGGATATCTCTGCGCGCGCGAAAGCCCCCCGGAGACCTGCCCGATATGCAATGTGGGAAGGGAACGCTTCGAGGAGTTCACCTTCCGATAAGGCTTTGGCCGAAAAAGGGCTGCCCTGTATGTGGCTTACCGGTACAAAGAGTCATGGGGCTAAGGTCCTCATGAAGTCTGTCCTGGCTATTCTTACTGTCATCTCGGTTTTTACTTTTACCGGATGCTTCGAGAGTGCGCCTCAGAGCAAGAATTACTTCGCGCTCACTCCCGGCAACTCGTGGTTGTACGAGGGTGCCGAGGACACCTCGACGATGAAGGTCGAGATCAAGGTCGTAGAGCCGGACCCGTCGCTCAACCTCAGGGAAGGCGTATACGACATCTCGATCAGCGGAAGCCTGGGAGATTTCACCGTGAGCGAGCAGGGGCTGTTCCTCGAGCTTGCTCCGGATTCGGTCAAGCTCTGGGGAGTCAGACAGGTGAACGTCAATACCCAGTTCTATAGCACTCCGTACATATGGCTCGAGAGGCCGCTCCAGGTCGGCCGTGAGTACAACACCGCGGTGCAGGGAACCCCCACTCCCGCCCTGATGGTCGTGACGGGACAGGTAAAGGAGACGACCCCGTGGGGCGAGAACGACGGGTTCGCGCTTCAAGAGAAGTCCGGCGCCGGCGTCGCCGGCGGGGTGAAGCTAATATTCGTCCCCTACCTGGGATTCACCAGGATATCGATCCCCGACTGGCCGGAGCTCACCCTGAAGGACGCGTCGCTGGAGTAGAAGCGCGTCATCCGCCAAGGTATTTCTTGAACTCCTCGGGGGTCGGCATGAGCCGGAAAGTCGTCTGTGCCTCGGACACGAGCTTTCCGGTTGAGTCAATAACCTTCAGGTCCACGGATTTATCGGCCTTTTCACCGGCTACCAGCTCATCCAATAAAGCCCTCACCTCGTCCTCACCCACTCGAGCGGTGCACCTTAACTCGCCTCTCGGCATCGCTATGAAACGGATATTCAAAATGGTGTTGAGAACCATATGCTGGCTTGGGTCGAGGTGGTTGAAGATGGCCATGCCACCTGCGGTCTCGACCAGCCCGCAGATGGCGCCCGCC
>JAENXM010000247.1 GCA_016649525.1 Actinomycetota bacterium | reverse complement strand
GGACGGAACGCTTCCCCGGCGCTTCAGGGTAAAGTATGTGCTGCTAGCGCTTGTCCTCCTGCTGGCCCTTCTCGGCGTGAACCTGCTCTACTTCGGAAGCCCGCTCGTGGTGATGAACCTGAGCGTGTATTACGTCCTGCTACCCCAGATCCCCGTGCTCTTTCTCATCCTCATGGCGATCGCGTTCGCATACCGCCCCCGCTTCTGGTGCGAGGAGATCTGTCCGCTGGGAGCGCTCCTCGCCCTCTTCTCGATAGCGGGGAAGAGACTGGGGGCCAGGCTCAGCCCCCTCTCGGTATCGAAAGACACCGAAGCATGTATAAGCTGCGGGGCCTGCTACAGGGAATGCCCGTTCGGTGTCCACGAGCCCTATACGAAGCAGGAGAGCGGTGCGCTTCGCTCGGGTGACTGTACCTCCTGCGGAGCCTGCGTATCCGCATGCCCGGCCGAGGGGGCGCTGTCGCTTACGAACTTCGGCGCGGAGATATACCGTTCCCGCGGCAGGCGTACGGAGGAGAAACCGGTCGTCCTACCCACGCGGGAGAGTCCCACCCACAGGCGCCTGACGGTGACGCGCCGGGAGTTCGTCGCTTCATTGAGCCTGGGCACTGTGTTGCTGGGGGGCTATGCTATCGGGTTCAGGGACCTCCCGGAGCCGGTCTTGAGGATGCCCGGTGCGCAGAACGAGTCCCGTTTCCTGGCCGAGTGCAACCGCTGCGGGGAGTGCACAAGGACCTGCCCCGTTGGCTGCATAAGGCCGATGGGCCTCGAGGACGGCTTCGGGAAACTGTGGACGCCCCGCTTCTATCCGCGCACCGCCGGCTGCATATTCGACCAGTGCGACCACGCCTGCTCGAGGGTCTGCCCCGCGGGCGCCATCACTTACGTGGGTTCCGAAGAGGCGGAGGATGTAAAGATCGGCACCGCCTACGTCAACCGGAAAACTTGCCTCGGCTACCTCGGCAGGCCTTGCCTGGTCTGCCAGGAGAGCTGCAGGTTCGAAGCGATCGAAGCCGACGGGCTTCGGCCTGTCGTTCTGGCGGAGGACTGCACGGGCTGCGGTGCCTGCCAGCACGCCTGCCCGACAGAGCCAGCCAGTATCCAGGTCTTCCCCGTCGGCGAATCCCCCGCCTGGCCGCAGGGCGGTGGCGGCCGCGGGCGAAGGGGCAACGGCCTCCTCTGATTCGACATTCCCGCTCGCAACCGATCTCGGATAGAATACGGGCGTCCGCGATGGTTCGATAAGGGGGGAATCAAGACATGGGCAGTACGCGCAGGGGCCGGTTCCTGTTCCCCATAGGTCTCGCTCTGATCGGCTACTACCTCGGCTTCCGCCTTACCGAGGAAAGGAAGAACCGCTTGAAAAGACTGATAGACGAGGCGATCGAAGTTCCCTTCCGCCTTTTCGTCTGATGATTGGGATTCTCAAATGACACGGCTGGATTACGACGTAGTAATCATAGGGTCAGGTATAGGCGGCCTGACCTGCGGTGCGCTCCTCTCGAAGGAAGGCATGAAGGTCCTGGTGCTCGAGCAGAGCGACCGGGTCGGCGGCTGCTGTTCGAACTATGACGTGCAAGGGTTCAAGCCCGACGTGGGCGCCGTCTTCGTCATAGGCCGCGAGATGTACAACATGCTTTTCGACCTTTTAGAACTCCGACTGGAGGATTACCTCGACCTGCAACTCATAGACCCCGTCTATGACATGATACTCGATGGCGTCACCCGCGTCCTCCTTCCCCGCGACATCGACGGGATGGCCGAGGTGGTAAACTCCATCAGTCCCGGGGACGTCGAAGGCTACTACCGCTACTGCGGGGACATGCAGAAGCTGTTCGACCTTTACCTCTCCATACTCGATGTGCCCATGCCCCAATTAGAGGATGTAAATCGATTCTCATACCGCGTCAAGAAGCTCGCCCGCCCCGAGCAGCTGGCGGCCCTGCCCGCCAACATCTGGCTAGCGACCCGTACGCTCGACAAGGTGCTGGAGAAGTATTTCACCGACGAGCGAATCCGTCTGATGTTCGGCTGGGAGAATATCTACGCCGCCCTCCCCGCTTACCGGTGCACCGGGCTGCTCGCCAACGTGAGCTACATGGGGAGGATGGGGTATTACTACCCGAAGGGTGGGATGATATCAATCCCGAAGGCGCTCCGACGTATAATGGAGCGCTTCGGCGCAGAGATACGTTTCGACTCGCTCGTCGAGAGGATCATCGTGAGGGACGGGGTCGCCAGAGGAGTGCGTCTCAGAGGCGGAGAGGAGATATACTCACGGGCGGTGATCTCGAACGCCCATTCGCGCTCGACGTACCTGGAGCTGGTCGGCGAGGAGAACCTCCCGTATGTCGTAAGGAGGGCCGTACGAAACCAGCCCTGCTCGATGCCGGCGCCAACCTTCCACCTCGGCCTCAAGGAGGAGATGGATTCGGTCCGTTCTCACCTCACGGTCATCCTCCCGGAGAGAGATAAGTTCGACAACGTCTGGTACGAGTTCTACGACAAGGGGCTTCTCTACAGACCAGATGACGGAGGTTTCCTGGTGAGCTGCGCTTCCCACGACGACCCGGACCTCGCCCCTGAGGGAAAGCAGGTACTCTCGGCGATTTACATCGCCCCCTACAAGCTCAAATACCACGATTGGAACGACATCGCCGGGGAATGGGCCTGGGAATGTGTAGACTCACTTGATAAGAGGGCTTTTCCCGGCCTTCGCGGCAACGTGGAGTGGATTGACTCTGTCACGCCGGTTGAGCTCGAACGCCGCCTGAGGCTCCCTGAGGGTGCGTTCTTCGGCCTCGAGATGAGCGGGCTTAACATGGGTCCCTTCCGCCCCAACTACCGCTCGCGCGCCGTCAAGAACCTTTATCTCACCGGCCAGTGCACCAACCCCGGCGGTGGCGTGCCCCTCGTAATGATCTCGGGAATCAACGCCTCGAGCAGGCTCGTGAACGACTGGGCAGACCTCTGAATATTTAGCCCGGCCTCT
>JAENXM010000159.1 GCA_016649525.1 Actinomycetota bacterium | reverse complement strand
TCCTCCGTCTTGTAGTAGTTCATCGGCTTCTGCTCGGGCATGCCTTTCTTGCCTATGCCGCCCTCTACGACACCCTCCTTCCCCGGCTCCGGCTGTACCATCCAGTAGTCGGGGAAGTCCTCACCCCCGTACTTCTCGATCTTCCATCCCATGACGTTCCGGTAGAACGCCACCATCTTCTCGACATCGTCCACGGGGATGTCGAAGTGAACTAGTTCACCAGGCATGACAGGGTCCTCCTTTCTTTACGCTGACCCTCTTTTACGGTCAGGGAGCCGGAGTTATCGAAAAAGGTGCCTGACCCCTTTTTCGCATTCGCGCCCCGATGTATGCCTACTCCTGGTCGCCGTCCATCGCTCGTTCGTCGAGCCGCCGATAAACTGAAGCTCGTATCTCTTGGAGGTCTTGTCGAAACTCTGGCGAAACAACCAGTGCTGTGAGCTTCCTGGACACGGCGCGCCCCGATGTATGCCGAACCACCGTTGCCAGTTATGTATCCTATTCCTATTCTGTCAAGACACGCAAAAGGCAGTTGATAGCCGGCACAGCGACAGGCTAACGCAAGGCTGCCTGGAAGCCGGTTTAAAACCTCGCAAGGTGGTGCTCGACGACGCCGAAGTAGTCGTTTATCTCGTGGACGCTACCGTCCGAATCGACGGCCTTGCCCCTGAACGTCCCGTAGGGCTGGTGGAAGTCGGACAGTATGATGAAGACGTTGACCTTGCCCCACCTTTCTCCCTCGGACTTGAAGTCGAGAACGCAGCGCTGATTGGTGGTCTCTATGTGCCAGGGGTCGAGCACCGCCTTTTCGTCGAACTGGAAACTGGACTGCCCGAGAAAGGAGATCTTGCCGTCCACCCAGATGCAGTTGTCGTTTATCTCCTCCGTCCTCAGGTTCGAGCCCTGGCTGAGGTTCAGCGCGATCATGCGCCCATCCTTGTCATAGCCGCCGCAGGTCGCCCAGTCCCAGAATATCTTGTAGGGGAAGAATGTCCTCTGCACGTCGATCAGGGCGATGCCTGTCTCCTCCTTGAGCGTATAGGTCTTGCCGCCCATGGTGATCTCTCCCCTGACCGGGCACGCGACCTTGTGGGTGTACCCAGGCCGGTTACCCTTCAGCGGGGAGACCAGTATCAGGGGCTGTACCTTTTCGAGGTCCTCGATCACTTCCACTTCGGCGGTGATACCCGGCTTCTTGGATGATTCCTTGATCTTGACCTGTGCACGGTGGAAGCCGTCCGCGAGGCGGTTCTCTATTTTTATCTCGTAACCAGTGAACTTGAATCTGCACTCGTCGTGCCAAAGGTCGGGAGCCACTTTCGCGATACCGGGAGGCGCCAGCCGGTCGTGTTCTACCATCTGGCCGGTGGTCCGGTCTAGAAGATAGCAGAAGGAGTTGCCCAGGTACTTCGCGTTCACTATGGCGAAGCCGAAGTAGAAGTCCTCTCCTATCACGCCGATGTGCTGCCACTCCTTGAGCCTGAACCTGGAGTAGAACCGTGGCATCTTCATGCCGCCCACCAAGATCCGCGCGTCGGACAGGTTGAACTCCTTGAAGGGCGTCCTGAACGCGCCGTATTCCACGATTTCCCCGTTCTCGACGATTCTCTCCGGCGTATCTTTTATTTCCATTGCCGCGTACCTCCCTTGAAAAACGCTTGAGCCTGCGTGGGAATCATGTCAAAGGGCGCCGCGCGTGGTCGGCCGCCTGAACGCCATGAACTAGGGACCGCCTGCTATCTGCTTCGCCATCTCCTCGCGCGCCGCGTCCCAGTCGTCCGGGTTCGTGCTCCAGCCGACCTTCCTGCCATCGGCGTCGCCGAGCCCGTAGCGCACAACCGAGTTCACAATCCTCTCCGCGGTATCCGCCTTGCCCTGCTCGCCGAGTAACCACATATATTCGTAGTCCTGGAGGCCGCGCCTGAGCACCTTCATCCTCTGGGAGGAGACCGGACCGTCCACGCCCACGTCGTAGCCGGGGTAGAACAGCGTACCGTCCCCGTTTCCCCAGTCCTCTCCGCCGTTGCCCTTTCGGCGCTGGTCGTAGGTGACGGGGTCGTTCCACACGTCGTTGTCGGCTTCCGGGGTGTTGTAGATGTCCTTCCAGTACATGCAGTGCCAGTAGAGCCAGCACTCAACGTTGTACTTGTAGGCGAGCCATGCCCAGGTCCGCATGCCGAGACCGTCGGTGTCGATGACCTGGCTCCCGGCATAGGGCTTTCCCCCGTTGTAAGTCCAGGTCCGCTCCCCTGCGGCACGCCTCTCGTCCATCTGGGAGGGGATGTATGAGCCAACCGCGGGGCACCAGATGTCCACGTATCCGATGAGCGAACCCCACGAGGGGTCCTCGGGAGAGGGCTGCTCGGTGATCATCAGGGGAATCCCCGTCCCGGAGTCGTGGATTATCTGGCCGTAGCGGCGCACCTGTTCATACTCCTCCCTGTCGGCGGGCTCGTCGAGGCCCCAGATGAACGCCCTGTCGGTCCAGCCGCGCGCGTCGAAGTGCTCTTTGACCAGTACGAGCATACTTTTGAGCGTCTCCGCGAACTCCTGGCTTTCAAGCCCTCCATGATCGCCGTAGTATGGGAATTCCCGGTCGATGGGCAGGCATATCGGGTCGAGGCCGATGCCGTCCTTGAAAAGCGTCCCGTCAAAGAGGGGAACGGCGCGCGAATCGTGGCTCGACCAGTCTATCTTTACGCCTGAGCCGGTGCCCGAGTAATTGAAGTATGCAGGGGCGTCGATGTTGATACGGTGTGCCCTCGCCATCCTGTAGTACTCGGGCTCCAAGCGCTTGTAACGAGCGTCGTACTTCTTCACATGGTGGCCGTTCGCGAGCTCGTCGGGACCGAAGTAGAACCAGGTCTTGAGGTGTGTTTCAGTCGGGAGTGTGAAGTCCCATACCTGTACCTCGAGACCGATGTCTGTTTTGGGCTGACCCTTGGCGCTCACCGAGACCTTGCCCTTGTACACCCCGGCGGTCGTGCCATCCGGAATAAAAACATCTACCCATATTCCCTGGTTCTGGCCCGCGGCAACAGAGAAAGGTGCCCCGCCCTTCGGAGCGTCCATGGGGACCAGTTGGTCGGGATACCAGCCCTCACCTGCGCTTGGGGGATCGCCGTACATCGATGATGAGGGATCCGTAACGTGAAGGTAGTGCTCACGAAAAAGCGCGATGTTCTCGCGGTCTATCCGAGCCGGGCCGCTGCGCAGGTCGCCGACAGAACAGTTGACTCCTTCGAGATCGCTGTTCGCATGCACGATAAGCTGGAAGGCGAGGTACTCGTTCCGGGCCCCTTTCAGGGTGACCGTCTTCTTTTCCCGGGACCAGACGCCCGAAGCACCGCCGACCGGCTCGTCACGCTTCACCTTCCGGGAGTCCGAAGCCGCCCAGATCGACACAGCCTCTCCGCGTTTCTGGGTCGGTCCGCACGAGGTCGAACCGCAGGTGACCAACAGCGACATGATGATAAATACGACGGGTCTTCGCGGCATCTTCACAGGTCAGCGCCTTTCAACGAATTACATGGCAGCATTGTAGCACGCGTACGACACTGGAGCATTTTCGAGATGATTATTCAGGCAGTCCGGGGGGAGCCGCATTGCGTGTTCTCGCGGGGAATCCGGGTATAATAGATTGCGGTGTGCACTTATGGCCACGTAGCTCAGGTGGATAGAGCAACTGCCTCCTAAGCAGTAGGTCGTCGGTTCGAGTCCGACCGTGGCCTCCATCTATTTCGCATTTTAGCCCGGCCTCTCAGGCCGGGATCGGTGAACCGGGCTGAGAGCCCGGCCTAAGTGAGGAGCGGCAGCTTTTAGCCCGGCCTCTCAGGCCGGGGTAGAACGACCGGGCTGAGAGCCCGGCTTAAAGCTCGGTGCCTGGCACCGGTGTCGCATTGGGCTTACGGCGTGAAGCCCACCACGTCGTGACCGCCGGTCCACGCACCCTTGTAGCTGAAGTACATGGGCCGCTCGGCGATGATGGACTGCCCGTTGGTGCACTGCACCGTGCATGAGAAGTCGTGAGCTGCGTCGTCGGCGGTCCCGAGCCTGTCGCGCGTGTAAACGGTAGAGCGCGAGTTCTTGCCTACCATGAGGGTCTGCGAGTCGGTGGTGCCATCGCCCTTCATGTAGGTTATCGTCACGCTCGCGTCCTCGCTCCCCGGGTTCTGGATGCAGATGTACGGGTCCAGGCCGGGCCTGCACGACCCCTCTGCGAAGTAGAAGGTGGTGGCCGCGGCGAGCGCGCCCACCACGTCGTGGCCGCCTGTCCAGATACCCTTGTAGTTGAAGTACATGGGCCTCTCGGCGATGATGGCCTGCCCGTTGGTGCATTCCACTTTGGCTGAGAAGTCGTGGGCCGCGTCGTCCCCGGTCCCGAGCCTGTCCTTGACCACGACCGTCGAGCGCGAGTTCTTGCCCACCGTGAGGGTCTGAGAATCGGTCGTGCCGTCGCCCTTCATGTAGGTTATGGTCACGTTCGCATCAGCGCTCCCCGGGTTCTGTATGCAG
>JAENXM010000377.1 GCA_016649525.1 Actinomycetota bacterium | reverse complement strand
TATAACTACTACGGGAGTCCGTACCCTGCCTGGAACGAGTACAAGAAGTGGCAGTCTTCGCCGACATTCCCCGACTACGGCAACAAGCCGGACCACCTGTAAGAATGATTAACCTTGCTGATTAGAGAGACCCCCCGGGGGAGCCGCGCGACCCCCGGAATTCCGCCGCGGCCTCCGCAGCAAGAACGTCTTGAGGGCTGGATTCGAGGTACCAGCGGCGGCCGTAGATGAAGAATACGATGAAGACGGTCCAGAGGAGGAGGAGGACGATCGAACTCGGTGTGACAGGGTGGAATAGCGGGAACATCCGCTCGAGCGTGGACGAGAACCAGTTGTTTCCGAAGAAGTAGCGGTAGAGGGTGTTGCTCGAAGCGGGCAGGCCGTAGGCAGCGACGGGGTAGATCATCGTGAAAACGGTCAGTACGAGCTGGAACAGGGCAAGTACCGCGATCACAAGACGCGTGGATAAGCGTTTCGCGTTGAAAAATGCGAGCGCGGCGCACATAACGAGAAGCGGGATAAGAGGTATGAGATAGCGGGGCACGGGTGAGGTGCCTCCGTGCCATTCCTTGAAGGAGCCCACGACGAGCGTGTAAACGAGTACGGTCGCCGGGATGAATACCCACCATTTCTTGAAATCCCGTCGCTCATGAGGGAGCGGCATGCCCGCGAAGAGCAAGAGGTACAAGGGCGCGTATGGAAGCAGACCCCACACGCGGTCGATGTAGAGTCCGAAGACTCCCCAGGGCGAGCCCTCCCCGAAAAACCGGCCCGCCTCGCCGGTCATGGTGAGGCCGCGCACTATGTTCGGCCCGTAAAGATAGTAGGTCCAGAGCACCAGAAAGACCAGCGCTGCCCCTGCAGGCGCGAAGAAGTAGAGAAGCTTCCTCAGGCGTTCGCGCGCAACCAGGAAAGCGAGCAGCGCCACCGCCAGTGTAAGCAGGATGAACTTAGGGTGAAGGAGCGGGAATAACGACGCGCATAGCCCGGCAAGCACCAGGTAGCCATCCTTGTTCGACTCTTTGAATCTCATGCACGCCCAGATCCCCAGGCTCAAGAGAAAAACAATGAAAACCTCCGGGTAGATGCGGAACGAATACGCGAGAACCGGGTATGTGAAGAAGAAAAAGAGCGTGACAAGGGCAGCCATCTTCTCGCTCGCGAAACGCCTGAGTATCAGGAAGACGAAAAGCGCTGATAGGCTCATGAAGAGGATCATCGTTATCCCTGCGCCACGAAACCCCGCGAGCGCGAAGCCGGGAAGGATAACAAGGGACAGAAAGACGGGGTGCCACGGCACGAGCCGCCCGCCCCTCCCGTTCGTCAAATGCGGCTTGAGCTCCGCGCGGAAATAACCGTC
>JAENXM010000302.1 GCA_016649525.1 Actinomycetota bacterium | reverse complement strand
TGTCAACCGGAAAATCATGACAGCGCATCTATTGGCAGTCAAGCAAAGCAGGCTATAGGTATGGAATGTACCTTCAAGACGCATCCCGGGTGCGCGATTGAATAGAGTGTCCGGTATACCGGGGATGGCCTTGATTTGACCGTTCCCTGAAACATAGTCGAATCTCTCATCCGGCCGGTTTCAGTTGACGCTTCAATGGGTCGTGCCCGCTGAAAACAGCAGGTCTTACCCTCCCTCCACGTCCGTTTACTCTCTCCGCGGAACTCACGGCGAGCATCAATATGTTGTCAGATGCGTTCTCGTCCCTGTCGACTACATGGCCGCACGCCTCGCAGTGGAAGACGCGGTCAGAGAGCATGAGGTCCTGCTTTACACAGCCGCACCTCGAGCAGGGTTTGGAGGTCGCCTCGAAGCGCGGGACCACCACGAGCTCTATCCCGTACCAGGAGCACTTGTAGGAAAGCTGACGCCTGAACTCCCTCATGGAGGCATCTGCGATCGAGCGGGCAAGATGCCGGTTCTTCATCATCCCTGAGACGTTCAGGTCCTCGACGCCTATGAGCGTGGGCCTCGTCTCTGGTGGCTTGGCTTTCGCCACTATTGACGAGGTCGCCTTGTGGATAGCGTCTGAGCGCACGCAGGAAATGCGCATATGCTGTCGGGCCATTCTTTTCCTGGTCGCCTCCCGCCTGCTCGAGCCCTTCTCCTGCCGGGAGAGCTTTTTCTGGAGGCGCGTGAGTTTCCTTGCTCCGGCGTAGAGCGCCTTCGGATTCTCGTGGTGTTCGTGGGATTCGGAATGATTGGAGCATACCGCGAGGGTCTTCACCCCGAGGTCTATGCCGACGGGGAGACCTGTTGCCGGTACGGGTTCTTCTCTTTCCTCTTCCACCTGGAGGGAGACGAACCAGCGGCCGGCCTTCTCGGAGACGGTGGCTGACAGTAAGTGGAGTGTATCGCTCTCCCGGGGAAGGTATCCCTTCTACTTGAGGCGTATCCAGTCCAGTCGGGGAAGTTTTATCCTGCGTTCCTCAGCGTGGATCGAGCCCGTGAGGCGGAAGGAGCCCAGAGATTTCCTTCTCGACTTGAAGCGGGGGAAGCCGACCTTTCCCTTGAGCTTTCCTTGGGTCTTGAGCTGCAAGCGGCGGAAGAAGTTCTCATACGCGCGGTCCAGGTCCCGAAGGGCCTCCTGCGGCGCGCACTTGGAGACCTCGTAGAGCCATGGGTATGTTGTCTTCTTGAAGGAATTCAGTTCCCTGTGAAGGTCTATGGCCGTTGGGGATCTGCCGGTGAGCTGGTAGGACTCGACCTTTCGGGCGAGGCCCCAGTTGTAGGCGAAGCGTGCGGCTCCAGCGTGGTTGGCAAGAGAGGAGCGCTGGAAGGCGTTGGGATTGAGTTCTGTCTTGTAGGCACGTCTAACCTTCATGCTCCCTCACCGCGTCAAGCGCTTTTTTTGCCCGGTTGCGCGCTCCTCTTCGTCCGTTGATCCTCGCGCACATCGAGGTAACCACATCTATGAAGTCGGCCCAGATGTCGGCCATCTCCTCGGTCTCATCGGCAATTATGATACTCCTGCCCTGTGACACGAGGGCGGCCTCCATGTACTCAAAGCCGAATCGCGCCAGGCGGTCGCGGTGCTCCACGAGTATTGTGCCGACGCTCGGGTCGGCAAGCAGCTTCAAGAGTTTTTTGCGACGCCCGTTCAATCCCGAGCCCACCTCCTCGACGACTGATTCTATGGGCCACCCGTTCGCGGAGGAGAAGTCTCTCAGGCGGTTGACCTGACGTGCCAGATCCTCTCTCTGGTCGTGAGATGACACCCGAGCATAGATCGTGACCTTTGTAGTAATCCGAAGTGCTTCGGGGTAGACGATTATGGCACCGCTCGGCATCTGCTCGGCTCTTATGGGCAACTTGCCCGCCTTGTACCACCGCCATGCCGTCTGGTAGGCAATCCCCTGGTCTCTGGCCCAGTCCGACAGCTTCATGCTGTAAGTATAGCATAGGTGTGACTATATATGACTATATTATTGGTTTCTGCTGATTACCCCTGAAAGTGATGAAAAGGGGGAGAATGTACTTGACAATGATAGACTCAAGTTATATTATATTAATGCGTTTAAGTATGCAGTATCAAAATAAGGAGTGAGTGCAAAATGGCAAAAGTGATCGGGATTGACCTCGGTA
>JAENXM010000352.1 GCA_016649525.1 Actinomycetota bacterium | reverse complement strand
CTCAGGCCGGGATGAACGACCGGGCTGAGAGCCCGGACTAAAGAACGAGGCCGGGATGAACAACCGGGCTGAGAGCCCGGACTAAAAGGGGGTAGCGGTATGAGGTTCGAGGTTACGCAGATCAAGGGCGGGGTCGCGAACGCATACCTTCTGACGGGTGACCACGTGGCCCTGGTGGACACATGCGCCGGAATGGGCTACCGGAGGGTAATAAAGGTCCTTCGAGGCAAGGGCCTCGATGTGCCGGACGTGGAGTTCATACTCATCACACACCACCACTACGACCACGCGAAGAACGCGGCAAAGATAAAGAATCTCTCCGGCGCGACATTGATTGCGGGAGCGGCGGACGCTCCAATCATAGAGGGGACCGAGCCTAACCCGCCTCCGAGCCACATAAACAGGCTCGGCAGGTTCATGGACAGGCTCCCGAAGTCGCTTCTCGAGTCATACCAGTCTTACGAGCGGGTCGAGGTGGACCGGAAGGTCACGGGCGGCGAGGTCATCGAAGAGCTGGGGCTCGAGGTCGTGGCGGTCCCGGGACACACGCCAGGCGGCGTCTGCTTCCTGGACCGCGAGGGAAGGCGCGCCTTCGTCGGGGACATGGTCTCCTGTTTCGGTGGGAAGCCCGGCATGCCTTCGCTCTCCTTCAGCGAGGGCCTTGATAAGATAAAAGCCTCGCAGGAGCTCCTTGCGGGCCTCGATCTTGACATCGCGTACCCGGGACACGGGAAAGTCATAGAGCCGGATGCTTCCAGAGTCATCGCGGATTACGTCGAGAAACAGAAGGCCAGGGGCGCCTACGGTTCATGAGGGGTGTGGCCCAGCCGCTTTCTCAAGGTAGTCAAGGACCTCTCTGTCAGTCATATCATGGAAGTCGCGGTAGAAGCTGGCCACGGCGAACGAGTAGGTCCGCGCGATGTGCATGCATACAAGGTGGTCGACCATGGGCTCGATCCTCCGGGCTGTGTCCTCGGGACTGACCGGTACAGCCACCGTTATCGATGCTGCCATCCGCTTCTTTGCCATCTCTACCGCCGCGATCATCGTGTATCCGGTCGCGAGGCCGTCGTCCGTCAGTATCACGTTCTTTCCCTCGATCGCGACCGCGGGCCGGCCGCCCCGGTAGGCTCCTTCCCTTCTCCTGACTTCTGCAAGGACCTGTTCCGCGATCGAGTTGATCTCGTCGCGCGATAGCACGAGTCTCGCGACGAGCTGATCGTTCAGGACCAGACTGCCGTCCGGCGCGATGGCCCCGAAGCCCATCTCGGGGCTCCAAGGTATCGGCAGTTTCCTGGCGGTGACGACGTCGAGTGGAGCGTCAAGCTTGACCGCGATGGGGTATCCGACGGGTATGCCGCCCCGGGCGATACCGAGAACCACAGCCTTACCCGCCGGCACGTCGATGAGCGTGGCCAGCTTCCGGCCGGCATCCTCGCGGTCGTCGAAGAGCGCGCCGCCTGTAAAAAGCATGGCGAACTATTTGGCGTAGAGCCTGGAGAGCTCAACGGTCTTTTTGTACCCGGCCACCTGCCGTTTCCTCTCGGCCTTGTCCCAGCCGAGCAGGTCCCCCATCATGTTCGCGACATCCGGCGCCACGGATAGGCCCTGGTCAGACGCATAATAGAAGATCTCCGTCCGTCTCACCAGGAAGTCATCGAGCGTCTTCGCCATCTCTCCTTCCACGGCGAAGCGCACCTGCGCCTTGATGT
>JAENXM010000313.1 GCA_016649525.1 Actinomycetota bacterium | reverse complement strand
GTTCAAGCTTCCCGACGGGAACATGCAGCTGCTTGTCCAGGGCGTGGCGAGGATCCGCATCAAGGACTACACGCAGACGCACCCGTACCTGAAGGCGGGCGTCGAGCGTGTTATCGATAAGGTCGAGGATACGGTGGAGCTCGAGGCGCTGACTCGAAACGCGCTCAACCTGTTCCGAAAGATAGTGAACCTCGCGCCGTACCTGCCGGACGAGCTGTTCATCGCGGCCATGAACGTGGACGAGCCCGCCGACCTCTCGGACTTCCTCTCGGCCAATATCAACATGAGCACGGCCGAGAAGCAGGAGCTGCTGGAGGAGCTCGACGTCAAGGAGCGGCTGAAGAGGCTGACTGTTTTCCTCAACCGCGAGGTCGAGGTCCTCGAGATAGGCAGCAAGATCCAGGACCAGGTGCAGTCGGAGCTCGGCAAGGGGCAGCGGGAGTTCTTCCTGCGCGAGCAGCTGAAGGCCATCCAGAAGGAGCTCGGGGAGCTCGACGAGAAGACGATGGAGATAAACGAGCTCCGAGAGGCGATCGATAAGTCCGGCATGCCTGAGGAGGCGCGCAAGGAGGCGGAGCGCGAGCTCGAGCGCCTGGCGAACATGCCTGCCGCCGCCGCCGAGTACACCGTCGCCCGCACCTACCTCGACTGGATAATATACCTGCCGTGGGAAAAGGGAACCGAGGATAACCTCGACGTCAAGCGCGCGGCGAGGATCCTCGACGAGGACCACTACGACCTCGACAAGGTCAAGCAGCGCATAGTCGAGTACCTGGCGGTAAGGAACATCAAGGAGGACATGAAGGGGCCGATCCTCTGCTTCGTCGGCCCGCCGGGGGTCGGCAAGACCTCTCTCGGCCAGTCTATCGCGCGCGCTCTGGGCCGCAAGTTCCACCGCATCTCGCTCGGCGGGGTCAGGGACGAGGCGGAGATAAGGGGGCACCGCCGCACGTATGTCGGCGCGCTTCCCGGAAGGATAATCCAGGGCATGCGGAAGGCGGGTACGAACAACCCGGTCTTCATGCTCGACGAGGTCGATAAGCTCGGCGTGGACTTCAGGGGCGACCCGGCGGCCGCCCTGCTCGAGGTGCTCGACCCGGATCAGAACAACTCCTTCAGCGACCACTACCTGGATGTCGCCTTCGACCTCTCGAAGGTGATGTTCATAACGACGGCCAACATCCTGTTCACCATCCCGCCGGCTCTTCTCGACAGGATGGAGGTACTCGAGCTGCCCGGCTACACGGAGCCCGAGAAGGTAAAGATCGCGCAGCAGTTCCTCATCCACCGCCAGATAAAGGAACACGGGCTCGATGACTACCAGGTCGAGCTCAAGGATGACGCCCTGCACGGCATCATCCGCAACTACACACGTGAGGCCGGCGTCCGCAACCTAGAGCGGGAGATAGCTTCGATCTTCAGGAAGGTCGCCAGGAAGGTGGCCGAAGGTGGGAAGGGGCCGTTCCCAATCGTGGCCGATGACCTCCACGAGATGCTCGGGCCCATCAAGTTCCGCCAGGACGTCATCGAGCAGGAGGACGAGGTCGGGGTCGCGACCGGTCTGGCATGGACCGAGGTCGGGGGCGACGTGCTCTTCGTCGAAGCGGAGTCGTACCCGGGCAAGGGCGCGCTGAGCCTTACCGGCAAGCTCGGTGAGGTCATGCAGGAGTCGGCCAGGGCGGCCGTAACCTACGCGCGGGCCAACTCCGAGAAGCTGGGCATCCCCGAGGGGTTCTTCGAGAACCACGATATCCACATACACGTGCCCGCCGGGGCGATACCGAAGGACGGGCCGTCGGCCGGGGTGACCATGGCTGTCGCCCTGGTGTCCGCCGTCACCGAGAAGCTCGTTATCAAGGACACCGCGATGACCGGGGAGATAACGCTCCGCGGGAAGGTGCTGCCTGTGGGCGGCATAAAGGAGAAGGTCATTGCCGCGCACAGGGCCGGGGTGAGGAAGGTCATCCTCCCCGAGGAAAACGAGAAGGACCTCGAGGAAGTCCCCGACTTCGTAAGGAAGGACCTGCAGTTCTCATTCGTCAAGGACATCAACGAGATAATGGACCAGGTCCTGGAG
>JAENXM010000298.1 GCA_016649525.1 Actinomycetota bacterium | reverse complement strand
GTCAACCAGCAGTGCCCGTCGGCGATGGCCTGCATCGAGCACGCGGCGAGGGCGATCATGTGCGACGAAGGCGATATCTTCATAGCCTCCGGGGTGGAGGATATGCAGCACATACCGATGGGCATGGGAATGGATTTTCCTCCCAGGATCGCCGAGTACTTCAACCCCGCCGACCTGCCCATGGGTGCCACCGCCGAGAAGACGGCTGAAAAGTTCGGGATAACTCGCGCGGACACGGAGCTTCTCGCTTACCACAGCCACCTGCAGGCCAGGGACGCGAGGGACGCCGGTAAGTTTGCGGATGAGATCGTTCCGATTACCGGGCTTGATGAGAACGGCCAGGAGTTCGTAGTTGACCATGACCAGTGGATAAGGGACAACCCCGACCTGGAGCAGATGGCCCGGATGAAGCCGGCGTTCAAGCCCGACGGCCTGGTGACGGCGGCGACCAGCTCTCCTCTGACCACCGGTGCGGCAGCCATACTTTTCATGAGCAGGGACAAGGCCGACGAGCTGGGCCTTTCCTATCGCCTCAAATACGCAGGTGGTGTCATGGCGGGCTTCGATCCAACGATGATGGGGATGTCCGCGGCCGAGGCCTGCCGGAAGCTGCTCGAAAGGAAGGGCCTCACCGTCGATGACATTGACGTCTTTGAACTCAACGAGGCGTTCGGCAGCGTAGTGCTGGCGGTGCTCCGCGACCTGGGCATCGAGGAGAACGCTCCGTTCAAGAAGACAAACCTCTGGGGAGGAGCTCTTGCGCTCGGCCACCCGCTCGGGCAGTCCGGCGCCCGTATGGTCATCACCATGAACAACATCATGAAGACCGACCTGCCGGACGCGAAGCGCGGTGTGGCCATGCTGTGCGGCGGTTTCGGCAACGGCAACGCATCGTTGTGGGAGAGGGTCGAGTAGTTAGTTTCTCACTTGCACGTCATATACAGACAGAGGAGTGCCTACGGCGGACTTGCCTAGAACTTGAAACCCTCGGCGAACATGAGAGTGGCAGGGCTTACAGCGGACGGGTCTGTAGCAACATTCACGCAGGCCGGCTTGCCCGAATCCAGCGCCCTCTTTATGGCCGGAACGATCTCGTCATCCTTCTCGACGAACTCACCGTGGCCGCCGAGCGCCTCGACGATTTTCTCGTAGTGGATCACCCCGAGCTCTGTCCCGCATACGCGGTCCTCACAGTAGCGAATCTCCTGTGAGTGTTTCACCATGCCCCACGCCTGGTCGTTGCATATAACGCAGACGACGGGCAGGCAGTGGCGGACTGCGGTGTCGAACTCCATGGCGTTCAACCCGAAGGAACCGTCGCCGGAGACGATGATTACCCGTTTGTCCGGGCGCGCGAGTTGAGCGCCGACACCGAACGGGACGCCGGTCCCCAGGCAGCTGAACAATAGGCCGCTTCCTATCACGCCGGACATCTCTTTGGCCCTCAGTCCCACATGGGCGAAGTAAACCGTGTCGCCTCCGTCGACGACAAAGATCGCGTCATCGCCTGTGGCCTGCCTCAGCAGATGCATCACCCTGAAGGGGTGGATCGGGTCCGACGGGATCTCTTTCTTCTCCTTCTCGGCAGCCGTCAGGTTCTCGAACATGCCCTTGAGGGAATTCATCCAGCCGTTGTGGTCCGCTTTCTTCACCCGTTCGCCGAGCAGGCGAAGAACGGCGCCGGCGTCGCCCACAAGCCCCACGTCGGCCCTCCTGTTCCTGTTTATCTCCGCCGGGTCTATGTCCACCCTTATTACCTTCGCGTTTGCGAGAGGCTGCCCGTAGGCCAGGACCCAGTTGTACCTGACGCCGACGGAGAGGACCACGTCGGCCATCGAGAACGCCGCCAGCACGCCCGCGAGGCCTCCATCCCACAGAGAAAGGGGGTGTTCATCGGGGATGGCACCCCTGCCGTTATTCAGAAGTATGGTGGGGATGCCAGTCTTCTCCACGAAAGTCCGGAGCACTTCGGCGCAATTGCTCGCTGCCACGCCGCTTCCGCCCATCAGTATGGGTTTCTCGGCGTTGTCTATGAGATCAACGGCCTCCTTTATTGACGCTTCATCCGGGACGACCGGATTTCTTTCGCTCTCACGGACCGGGTACCGGACCTCTTCCTCTTCCATCGTCGAGTACAGGATGTCCGGCGGTATCTCCAGAAAAACGGGGCCCGGTCTGCCGGATACGGCGTGCCTGAAGGCCTTTTCCAGGTACTCCGTTATCCTTTCCACCTCGTAACATCTCCCCGTCCATTTGACGACAGGCCTGACCATGCC
>JAENXM010000017.1 GCA_016649525.1 Actinomycetota bacterium | reverse complement strand
GTGATGCCCGGTGACAACACCGAGATGGACGTGGAGCTGATCACCCCAGTGGCCATGGACGAGGGCCTGCGCTTCGCCATCCGCGAGGGCGGCCACACCGTGGGCGCGGGAAGGGTCATAAAGATAGAGAGATGAGAGTAATAGTCACAATGGCTTGCACCGAGTGCAAGCGCCGCAACTATACGACAGGGAAGAGCAAGACGAACGATCCCGACAGGATCGAGTTCAACAAGTACTGCAAGTGGTGCAGGAAGCATACGCTGCACCGAGAGACGCGGTAGGGGAGGAGAGCCGCAGGCCTGTAGCTCAACTGGCAGAGCGCCGGTCTCCAAAACCGGAGGTTGGGGGTTCGAGTCCCTCCGGGCCTGCCATAGGAATCATCGCGGGGAGACCCGCGAGGTAGTTTGAAGAGGTAGGTATGTTAAACAGACAGCTGAGGAGAGTCCAGGACAAAAGCAAGACCCCGGCCCAGAAGCAGAGGTCGGTCGCGCAACGCAAGAAGGTGGCCGAGCGGAAGAAGGCCGAGAAAAAGGGCATCTGGGAAAGGATCGTTCAGTTCCTCAAAGACGTCCGCATCGAGCTGAAGAAGGTCATCTGGCCGAGCAAGAGCGAGGTCGTGAACTACACCATCGTCGTGCTCGTGACCGTGACGGTGGTGACGACTTTCATACTCGTGCTCGACTTAATACTGTCCAAGTTGCTTCAGCTCATAACCTGATAGTTACGCCTGCTCGGAGGAGAAATGATTCTAAGGAGAGGGGAAAGGTGGTACGTAGTACACACCTATTCCGGATACGAGAACAAGGTCAAGAACAACCTTGAACACCGCATACAGTCCATGCACATGAGGGACAAGATCTTCGAGGTCGTGGTCCCGGTCGAGGACGTGCTCGAGTACAAGTCCGGAAGGAAGCAGCTGATCCAGAAGAAGCTCCTGCCCGGCTACCTGCTGGTGCGCATGAAGCTTGATGACGATTCCTGGTACGTGGTCAGGAACACTCCAGGGGTCACTGGCTTTGTTGGAACCTCCGCGAGGCCGACGCCGATCTCGAACGACGAGGTCGACAGGATCATCGCCAGACAGCGGGCGGAGAAGCCGGTCGTCTCGGCGGAGTTCGTGGAAGGCGAAGGCGTCAAGGTGGTGGAGGGGCCGTTCGCTGACTTCACGGGTATCGTGAGTGAGGTAAGCCTCGACCAGAGCAAGCTGAAAGTGCTGGTGTCCATTTTTGGAAGGGAGACACCTGTCGAGCTCATGTTCGAACAGGTGACCAAGCTCTAAGGAAGGGGCCTGAAGTGGCCAAGAAAGTGATGACGATAATAAAACTGCAGATCCCGGCCGGGCAGGCTAACCCTGCTCCTCCCGTCGGGCCCGCGCTGGGCCAGCACGGTGTGAACATAATGGAGTTCTGCAAGGCGTACAACGCACAGACAATGAACCAGCTCGGGCAGATCGTCCCTGTCGAGATCACGGTATTCGAGGACCGCTCGTTTACGTTCGTTACCAAGACGCCTCCCGCCTCGAAGCTGCTCCTGGGGGCGGCGGGGCTCGAGAAGGGGAGCGGGGAGCCCAACCGCGAGCGCGCGGGCACCATCCCGCGTGACAGGGTCCGCGATATAGCGAAGCAGAAGCTCCCTGACCTGAACACGGAAGACCTGGATGCGGCCGTCCGCATCATAGAGGGGACCGCGCGCAGCATGGGACTAGAGGTGGTTGAGCCGGGCAGTCAGGATCCAGAACAAACGAGTGAGGTAGAGCTTTGAAGAGGAGAAGTCGCGCTTATAAAAACAAAGAAAAAAAGATCGAGGCCGACAGGCTTTATACCCCTCACGAGGCCGTAAGTCTCGTGAGGGAGCTGGCAAACGCTGGCTTTGACGAGACATTCGACCTGGCGATAAGGCTGGGCGTGGACCCACGTCGCGCCGATCAGATGGTCAGGGGGACGGTCATGCTCCCTAAGGGTACAGGCAAGGAAGTAAAGGTGGCGGTTTTCGCACAGGGGGAGAAGGCCGCCGAGGCGGAAAAGGCCGGTGCAGATTTCGTGGGGGGCGAAGACCTGGTGGAGAAGGTCCAGGGAGGCTGGACGGAGTTCGACATGGCGATCGCGACGCCGGACATGATGAGCATGGTCGGGAGGCTGGGGAAGATCCTCGGCCCGCGGGGTCTCATGCCGAACCCCAAGAGCGGCACCGTGACCTTCGATATCGAGAAGGCCGTCCGCGACAGCAAGGGCGGAAGGCTCGAGTACAGGGTCGACAAGCAGGCAAACATACACCTCGTACTCGGTAAAACATCTTTCTCCGAAGCGGACATACTCGAGAACTATCAGGCGGTGCTGGAGGAGATTATTCGAGCGAGGCCGGCCGCGGCTAAAGGTCGATACCTGATGAGCATCACTTTCTCGAGTACCGTGGGGCCCGGCATTACTGTCGACCCCTCGGTTACCAGGGATCTGCTACCCGAGAAGGTAACGGCCGAGAGTTGATTTTGACAGGTGAAGTCCTGTCTGCTAGAGTCTGAATCCGCGGAGTAAAAGAAAAGAATACGTGCCTGAGACAGCAGGTGCCTTTTGGCTTAATGAGAATGCCTGCCGAGGCAGAAAATGGCCTCGTCTGGGGCCTTTTATTTTGGAGGGACCCACTTGCCAAACCAGGAGAAGAAAGAAAGGGTCAAGCAGCTCAAGAAGTGGTTCGAGAAAGCGGATTCACTTCTGGTCCTTCATTACAAGGGTCTGACGGTCTCGGAAGCCAATGAGCTTCGAGGTATCCTGAAGGACTACGACGTGGAACTTCGGGTGCTCAAGAACACCCTCACCCGAATCGCACTTTCAGGGACATCGCGTGAGAGCCTCATCCCGTTCGTCGACGGGCCCCTCGCGGTAGTCTTCGTAAGGGGCGAAGCGGCGGGCGTCGCCCGCGCGGTACGGGAGTTCTCCCGGGGGCGAAGCGACCTGTTCTTCCAGGGCGGGATGATCGGGGATATGCTCCTCTCTGCCGAGCAGGTGAGCAGTATAGCTTCGCTGCCGTCAAAAGAGATTCTGGTGGGCCAGGCGGTCGGCCAGGTGGCGGGCCCGCTATCCGGATTTGTTGGCGTTTGCGCGGGACCTGTCAGGAAGATGCTCGCGGTTTTCACCGCTGTCGCTGAAAGTAAGGAAAGAGAGCCGGCGGCGGCTTAGACGAGACCACAGCACAAAAAGGGATAGGTTACGAGCGGAAGAGGTGATCGTTTTGGCAGAGAAGTTAACCCCGCAGGAAGTGCTTGAGGCAATAGAGTCGTGGACGGTCCTCGAGCTGTCCGAGTTCGTGAAGGCTGCCGAGGAGAAGTTCGGCGTGACGGCGACTGCACCTGCCGGAGTCGCTGCAGCGGCGCCGGCGGCCGCGGGGGCCGGGGACTCGGAAGAGGAGAAGGTGCAGTTCGATGTAGTACTGATCTCCGCAGGGGAGAAGAAGATCCCCGTCATAAAGGAGGTCAGGGCCGTCACGAACCTCGGGCTGAAGGAGGCCAAAGCGCTGGTAGAGGAGGCGCCAAAGCCGGTCAAGGAAAAGGTGGGCAAGGAGGAGGCGGAGGAGATCAAGAAGAAGCTTGAGGATGCTGGTGCCTCGGTAGAGATAAAGTAAGAAACGCAAGAAACGGGGTCAGACAACTTTTATTGCTTTTCGTAGCTCTGGCACGGCCTCTCAGAACGGGATTTGGGCCAGGATACAATAAAAGTGGTATGATCCCGTACAGACCTAAAAAAATTGTTGACCGCTGTACCAATAATTGGTATTATGTGCGTTTGCGCGAATAGTATACGTAGTGTAGCCCGAGGAGTATGTTTGTAGATCAATCTGGCGGATCTTAATCATAGGGGGGATTTTTTTGTCCGTTGCACTTAAAGGAAAGCGCAAGCGCCTGAATTTCGCCAAAATCCCGGAGGTACTTCCTGTACCCGACCTGATCGCCATCCAGAAGGAATCGTTCGAATGGTTCCTCACGGACGGTTTAGTGGAGATATTCAGGGACGTCTCTCCAATAGAGGACTTCACGCAGACCATGGCGGTCGAGTTCGGCAAGCACTTCTTCGGGGACTCGAAGTTCACCGTCGAGGAATGCAAAGAGAAGGACATGAACTTCGCCGCGCCGCTCTTCGTGGAGGTCCGTCTCATAAACAAGGAGACGGGGGAGATAAAAGAACAGTCGGTGTTCATGGGCGACTTCCCCCTCATGACCGACAAGGGAACTTTCATATTCAACGGTACCGAGAGGGTGGTGGTCAGCCAGCTGGTGCGCTCCCCCGGCGTCTACTATGACGTCGAGGTCGACAAAGATACAGACCGGGTGCTCTACACTGGCAAGGTAATCCCTTCCAGGGGGGCATGGCTGGAGCTCGAGATAGACAAGAAAGACACGCTCGGGGTCCGCATCGACCGGAAGAGAAGGCAGCCGGTAACGGTGCTCCTCAAGGCGCTGGGCTATGTGGATAACGACCGGCTGGTCGAGCTTTTCGACGGGGCCGAGTGCATCAAGGCGACGATAGAGCGGGACCATACCGGCACCAAGGAAGAGGCCCTCATAGACATCTACCGCAAACTCAGGCCGGGCGAGCCGCCCACCGTGGAAAGCGCAAAAGGCCTGTTAGACAACCTCTTCTTCAACGAGCGTCGCTATGACCTCGCCAGGGTCGGCCGTTACAAGCTCAACAAGAAGCTCGGCCTTCACGTGCCTTTGAGCAAGACGGTGTTGACCCGCGAGGACATCCTCGAGGCTGTCCGCTACATCGTGAACCTCCATGAGGGACGTGGCGGGAACATAGACGACATCGACCACTTCGGCAATCGCCGGGTGCGGACGGTCGGTTAACTGATACAGAACCAGATCAGGATAGGTCTTTCGCGCATGGAGCGCGTGGTGCGGGAGAGGATGACCACACAGGATATCGACAGCATAACCCCGCAGACCCTAATCAACATCCGGCCTGTGGTGGCGGCCATAAAGGAGTTCTTCGGGTCGAGCCAGCTGTCGCAGTTCATGGACCAGACGAACCCGCTCGCGGGGCTGACACATAAGAGGAGGCTCTCCGCACTCGGCCCCGGAGGGCTCTCGCGAGAGCGCGCCGGTTTCGAGGTGCGCGACGTGCACCCATCGCACTACGGAAGGATGTGCCCCATAGAGACGCCCGAAGGTCCCAACATCGGCCTTATCGGCAACCTGTCGACCTACGCGAAGATAAACGCGTTCGGTTTTCTGATTACACCTTATCGTGAAGTCAAGAAGGGCGTGGTCACCGACAAGATCGTCTACCTGACGGCGGACGAGGAGGATGGCTACATCATCGCGCAGGCGAACGCGCCCATTACCAACAAAGGCCGGTTCAAGCTCGACCGCGTGCTCTGCCGGGCACCCAAGCTGGGTGAGGAAGTGTCGACGGTCGAGGCGAAGCTGGTCGACTACATGGACGTGTCGCCCCGGCAGACGGTGAGCGTGGCGACCGCCCTCATCCCGTTCCTTGAACACGACGACGCCAACCGGGCCCTCATGGGGTCCAACATGCAGAGACAGGCGGTGCCTCTCATCAAGCCGGAGGCTCCGCTCATCGCTACCGGCATGGAGTTCCGGGCCGCGAAGGACACAGGCGACGTCGTCTCGGCGAAGTCCTCCGGTACCGTCAGCGCAGTTGATTCCAAGAGCGTTGAGATAAAGTTGAAAAACGGGAAAAAGGAAGTTTACGAGCTTCAAAAGTTCGGGCGCTCGAATCAGGGGACCTGCATCAACCAGCGCCCCGTCGTGACTGAGGGGGAACGCGCGGTTAAGGGTCAGGTCATCGCCGACGGGCCCTGCACCGAGCAGGGAGAGCTCTCCCTGGGCCGGACTCTGCTTGTGGCGTTCATGCCCTGGGAGGGATACAACTTCGAGGACGCCATCGTGGTCAGCGAGCGCCTGGTGCACGATGACGTGCTTACATCGATCCATATCGGAGAGCACGAGGTGGAAGCCCGCAGCACGAAGCTCGGGGACGAGGAGATAACCGCGGATATCCCCAGCGTCCAGGAGGAGGTACTGAAGGACCTGGATGAGTACGGGGTCATACGCGTCGGGGCGAAGGTAAAGGCGGGAGATGTTTTGGTGGGGAAGGTGACCCCCAAAGGCGAGACAGAGCTCACCGCGGAGGAGAAGCTCCTGCGGGCCATATTCGGCGAGAAGGCGCGGGAAGTGAGGGACACCTCTCTCAAAGTTCCGCACGGTGAGTCCGGCAAGGTGATCGGAGTGAAGGTGTTTTCCCGTGAAGAGGGGGACGAGCTCTCCCCCGGAGTCAACGAGCTTGTCCGCGTCTACGTCGCCGAGCGCCGCAAGATCCGCGAGGGGGACAAGCTTGCCGGGCGGCACGGCAACAAGGGAGTGATAGCCAAGGTCCTTCCCGTGGAGGACATGCCCTTCCTGGAGGACGGGACTCCCGTGGACATTGTACTCAACCCGCTGGGAGTTCCATCCCGGATGAACATCGGGCAGATACTCGAGACCCATCTCGGGTGGGCGGCCCGCGAGGGGTTCGACGGGCAGAAGCCTGTATACATAAACACCCCGGTCTTCGATGGCGCGACCGAGGCCGACATAGTCAAAACACTCAAGAAGGCCGACCTTCCGGCTTCCGGCAAGGCCCGCCTTTTAGACGGCCGCACCGGTGAGTCTTTCGATGAAGAGGTGACGGTGGGATACATTTACATTATGAAGCTCATCCACCTGGTCGATGACAAGATACACGCGAGGTCCACGGGTCCGTACTCGCTGGTCACCCAGCAGCCCCTGGGCGGCAAGGCCCAGTTCGGAGGCCAGCGCTTCGGCGAGATGGAGGTGTGGGCGCTCGAGGCCTACGGTGCCGCTTACGCGCTTCAGGAGCTGCTGACGGTCAAGAGCGACGACGTCGTGGGCCGGGTCAAGGTCTACGAGGCCATAGTCAAGGGCGAGAACATACCGGAGCCGGGCATACCGGAGTCGTTCAAGGTCCTTATCAAGGAGATGCAGTCCCTCGGCCTGGACATCCGAGTGCTCTCCGAGGGGGGCAAGGAGATCGAGATCCATGAGCCGGAGGAGGATGTATTCCGTACCGCCGAGGAACTCGGGCTCGACCTTCGGACCAACCAGCCCTACGCGGGCACCGAGGAAGACGAAAGCGGGATCGCTGAACCCTTCTATAGGAGGTAGATTTGCTGGACGTCAATGATTTCTCAAGCATCAGGATCGGGCTCGCCACTGCCGAGCAGATCAGGAGCTGGTCGAACGGAGAGGTAAAAAAACCGGAGACCATCAACTACCGGACGCTCAAACCCGAGAAGGAGGGCCTCTTCTGCGAGAAGATATTCGGGCCCACCCGTGACTGGGAATGCTCGTGCGGCAAGTACAAGAAGAGGGTCCGCTTCAAGGGCATGATCTGCGAGCGGTGCGGTGTCGAGGTAACCAGGTCAAAGGTCAGAAGGGAGCGTATGGGCCACATAGAGCTTGCCGCCCCCGTCTCCCACATCTGGTTCTTCAAGGGCGTGCCCTCGCGCATGGGATACCTTCTCGACCTTCCATCGAAGAGCCTGGAGCGGATTCTCTATTTCGCCTCCTACTCGGTAATCGATGTCAAGAAGGACAAGAGGAAGAAGGACCAGTCTATGCTCTCGGGGCGCCTCGACGAGGAGATCGGGGAGCTGGAGGCGGAACTTGAGGAGCGCTACCGGGAGATGGATGAACGCCTGGGCGACAAGCAGACGGAGGAGGAGAAAGAGCTCGACAAGAAGGTCAAGGAGCTTGAGGCTGAGAGGGACAAGCAGGTAAACGCCATAAACCGGGAGTCGAAAAAGAAGGCCGCCGAGCACTCCAAGACCAAGGAAGAGCGCATAGCCGATCTCGAGAAGCAGTACCAGAACAAGATAGACAAGGAGAAAACGGCCTACGACAAGAAGGTCAAGAAGTTCACCGAGGCGCTTGACAAGGAGAGGGCAGAGCTGAGGGAACAGGTCGATGTGCAGATCGAGTACTTGAGGGAGCTTTTTAACGATTTCAAGAAACTCGACGCGAAGCAGCTCATCGACGAGGACCAGAAATTCAGGGACCTGCGTGAACGTTACGGCGACTATTTCAGGGGAGGCATGGGAGCCGAGACGGTCCGCGAGCTGCTCCTGAACCTCGACCTCAAGAAGGAGGCAAAGCAGCTCAGGGAGACGATCCGTACCTCAAAGGGGCAGAAGAGGAACAAGGCCACCAAGAGGCTCAAGGTCGTATCCTCTTTCCTTTCAACAGACAACAAGCCGTCGGCTATGATAATGGACGTGGTTCCCGTGATACCGCCGGACCTCAGGCCGATGGTACAGCTGGACGGCGGTCGCTTCGCCACCTCGGATTTGAACGACCTCTACAGACGGGTCATCAACCGCAACAACCGCCTGAAGAGGCTTCTCGACCTCGGGGCTCCCGAGATAATCGTGAACAACGAGAAACGGATGCTCCAGGAGGCTGTCGACGCGCTGTTCGACAACGGCAGGCGCGGCAGGCCGGTGACCGGTCCGGGCAATCGCCCCCTCAAGTCCCTCTCGGACATGCTCAAGGGGAAGCAGGGCAGGTTCCGCCAGAACCTTCTCGGGAAAAGGGTCGACTACTCCGGAAGGTCCGTGATCGTGGTAGGGCCGGAGCTCAAGCTCCACCAGTGCGGGCTTCCCAAGCAGATGGCGCTCGAGCTGTTCAAGCCTTTCATCATGAAGCGCCTGGTGGACCTGGGCTTCGCCCATAACATCAAGGGAGCCAAGAGGATGATCGACCGGATGGTCCCGATCGTATGGGACGTCCTCGAGAAAGTGATACAGGAGCACCCGGTCCTGCTCAACCGGGCGCCTACTCTTCACCGGCTGGGCATCCAGGCGTTCGAACCCATACTGGTCGAGGGCAAGGCCATCCGTATCCATCCGCTTGTCTGCACCGCTTTCAACGCCGACTTCGATGGTGACCAGATGGCGGTGCATGTGCCGCTTTCGTCGGAGGCCCAGGCTGAAGCGCGCATACTGATGCTCTCCTCTTACAACATTCTCTCGCCGGCGCACGGCAAGCCGATCGTTACCCCCACTCAGGACATGGTGCTCGGCTGCTACTTCTTGAACGCGGTCAGGGAGGGCGCAAAAGGCGAGGGCAAGGTGTTCTCGAACCCGGAGCAGGCGATTCTCGCGTGCGACTTCGGCAAGGTCGGCCTGCAGGCCATGGTAAAAGTGAGGATGAACGGCGACCTCCTGGAGACCTCGGTGGGAAGGATCATATTCAACAAGGCGCTCCCGGAGGATTTCCCGTACCAGAACCGACTGGTGGGCAAGAAGGAGGTCGCTGAGATCGTCGAGCGGGTAGCCGAGAGCTACAGCTCCGACGTCATCGTTAGGATCCTGGACCAGATAAAGGAGATAGGCTTCCACTACGCCACAAAAGCCGGCATCACGTTAAGTGTGGATGATATCGAGGTACCGCCCGAGAAACCGAAGATCCTCGAGGAGGCGGAGAAGGAGATAAACGAGATCGAGGATCGCTACCGCGACGGATTTTACACCGAGGCCGAAAGGCACAGCCGCGTCGTCGATGTATGGCACCAGGCTACCGACACGGTTGCCGCGAAGATGGAGGAGAACTTCGACGATTTCAACCCCATCTACATGATGGCGCGCTCCGGTGCCAGGGGTGACCTGAAACAGATCAAGCAGCTCGCCGGGATGAAGGGCCTCGTGGAGAACCCGAAGGGCGAGATCATAGGCACACCGATAACCTCGAACTTCAGGCAGGGCCTGTCGGTCCTCGAATACTTCATCAGCACCCACGGCGCGCGCAAGGGGCTCGCCGATACCGCGCTCAGGACGGCCGACAGCGGCTACCTGACACGGCGCCTGGTGGACGTGTCGCAGGACGTGATAGTGAGGGAGGAGGACTGTGGGACCGACCGCGGCATACCCTGCCCCGTGATGATCGAAGGGCGGGTAAACCCGAGCCTCTCCGGACGCAACACCCTCGAGCGCGTGAAGGTGAAAGGCGGCGCCAAGCTCCTGGACGCAAACCAGGACATAACGAAAAACGATGTGGTGAAGCTCGTGGAGGCCGGCATCGAGGAAGTGCGCGTAAGGTCCGTCCTCACCTGCCGGGCGAAGCACGGGGTCTGCGCAGCCTGCTACGGTAAGAGCCTCGCCACCGGTGGCCCTGTGCCCATCGGGGAGGCGGTCGGGATAATCGCGGCACAGTCGATCGGAGAGCCAGGGACACAGCTCACGATGCGGACCTTCCACTTCGGCGGCGTCTATGCGGGTGCGGGCCGCGACATAACGCACGGCCTTCCGCGCGTTGTCGAGCTGTTCGAGGCGCGCAAGCCGAAGGGACAGGCTAACCTCGCCACAAGCCGCGGCAAAGTCGAGGTGAAGAAGGGCGAGAAGTACCACGAGATCGTCCTGCACGGTGAGAAACTCGATGATTCGGGCAAGATGCAGCCGCACAAATACGAATACCAGATCCCTGTCAGCCTGAAGCTCCTCGTCGAGGACGGTGACAAGGTCGCTGCCGGAGACCAGATAACAGAGGGCTCTGCGGACCCGAAGGACCTTCTCGAGATAAGGAACCGCGAGGCGGTCCAGCTTTACCTGGTGGAGGAGGTCCAAAAGGTCTACAAGGACCAGGGGGTCGACATACATGACAAGCACATCGAGATAATCGTACGGCAAATGCTCAAGCGTGTAACGGTAACCGACCCGGGCGACTCCGACTTCCTACCGGGCCAGCTGGCGGACTACATGGAGTTCGAGGAGGAAAGCGACAAGGTGGTCGAGGAGGGTGGCGAGCCACCCAAGTTCAAGGAGGTCCTCCTCGGCATAACCAAGGCAAGCCTGGCAACCGAGTCCTTCCTCTCGGCGGCGTCGTTTCAGGAAACGACGAGAGTCCTCACGGACGCGGCCCTGGGAGGAAAGGTCGACAGGCTAATGGGCCTGAAGGAGAACGTGATCATCGGCAAGCTGATACCTACTGGCTCCGGAATGGAGAACTACCGAAGGATAAAAGTAAAGCCCGCCGGCGAGGAGTGGGAGCCGCTCTACACGGGCGAGGAACTGCCGGAGCTCGATGTTTCAGCGGGAGCGATGGATATTCTACGGGGTATGGCGGGAGATGTGACGGAAGAGGAAGTTGACACCGTAGATAAGTGATGGTACATTCAAGCCTCGGCGCATTAGCGCCGTTTTTCGTGTATTCGCGCCCCGGCGCCAGCGCCGGGTGTATTTTTCGAGCGTAGCGGGAGGCCCTGTTGCCGACGATAAACCAGCTCGTAAGGAACGGCAGAAAAAGGAAGGTGCAGAAGACCTCCTCGCCTGCCCTGCAGAGCTGCCCGCAGAGACGGGGCGTTTGCACCCAGGTGAAGACCAGCACGCCGAAGAAGCCGAACTCCGCGTTGCGCAAGATCGCGAGGGTCAGGCTGACGAACGGCATAGAGGTCACGGCCTATATCCCGGGTATCGGCCACAACCTTCAGGAGCACTCGATCGTGCTCGTCAGGGGAGGCAGAGTGAAGGACCTGCCGGGCGTTCGCTACAAAGTGGTGAGGAGCGCCATGGATGCCGCGGGCGTGGAAGACCGGGCACAAAGCCGCTCCAAGTACGGGACCAAGAAGACGAAGTAGCAGATACGGAGACGAGCCATGCCGCGGCGAGGACCCGCCTCAAAACGGAACCTTGAACAAGAACCTGTTTATAACAGCGTTCTGGTCGCACAGTTCATCAACAGGGTCATGACCAAGGGCAAAAAGAGTGTCTCGGAAAAGATAGTGTACGAGGCGCTGAACATAATCGGGCAGAAGGAGGGAGTGGATCCCGTCCAGATGCTCCAGAAGGCCGTCGAGAACGTAAGGCCCCTGCTGGAAGTAAGGTCCCGCCGGGTTGGCGGCGCCACGTATCAGGTGCCTGTCGAGGTTAAGACGCGGAGGAGTCGAACGCTCGCCATTCGTTGGATTGTGACCTTCTCGCGCATGAGAAGGGAGAAGACCATGGCCGAGAGACTGGCGGGGGAAGTGATGGACGCCGCGGAGCGCACCGGCCTATCCGTGAAGAAGAAGGAGGACCTACACCGGATGGCAGAGGCGAACAAAGCCTTCGCCCACTACCGGTGGTGAATATATGAAAAGTGGCACTGTTAAAAGGCGGGGTACCCGGACTGAGAGAGCGAGCGGAAAAATGGAGAGGGATTTCCCCCTAGAACATATCAGGAACATAGGGATAATGGCTCACATAGACGCCGGAAAGACGACAACGACCGAGCGCATCCTCTATTACACCGGCAAGACTTACAAGATGGGCGAGGTCCACGACGGCGCGGCGGTAATGGACTGGATGGTCCAGGAGCAGGAGCGGGGAATAACAATCACCTCTGCCGCGACAACTTGTCAATGGAACGATTTCCGGATCAATATTATTGATACGCCCGGCCACGTGGACTTTACTATAGAGGTCGAGAGATCGCTTAGTGTGCTTGATGGGGCGGTAGCGATATTCGACGCGGTGGAGGGGGTAGAGCCCCAGACGGAGACGGTTTGGAGGCAGGCTGATTACTACATGGTCCCGAGGATCTGCTATGTGAACAAGATGGACAGGACGGGGGCGACCTTCAACAAGTCACTTGAGATGATAAAGGAGAAGCTGGATGCAAGACCGATTGCAGTACAGATTCCAATAGGAATAGAGGAAACGTTCAGGGGTGTTATAGACCTGGTCAAGATGAAATCGGTAGTCTGGAAAGACGAAATGGGTGAGGAGTGGGAGTACGAGGAGATACCGCGTGATCTGAGGGAGAAGGCAGAGGAAGCTAGACACTCGATGCTGGAGGAAGTAGCGGAGTTCGACGACGAGCTACTCGAAGCATACATACACGGGGGAGAGATGAGCACGGAGATGATCACTAGGGCTACGAGACGCGGCACTATCGCCGCCAAGATCGTTCCCGTCCTATGTGGGGCTTCTCTCAAGAACCGCGGCGTCCAGCCACTTCTGGACGCCGTTGTTGAATACCTGCCCTCCCCTGCCGATGTGAAGGCGGTCGAGGGCGAGAACCCGTATACGCACGAGATCGAGGCGAGGCCGGCGTCGGACGAAGAGCCTTTTTCCGCACTCGCTTTCAAGATAATGTCGGATCCCTATGTGGGAAAGCTTACGTACTTCCGGGTGTACTCGGGCAAGCTTGATACAAGGACTTCGGTCTTGAACTCCACGCGGGGACACAAGGAGAGGATAGGGCGGATACTGAGGATGCACGCGAATCACCGTGAGGACCTGGAAGTGGTCTGTACCGGTGACATCATAGCCGGTGTGGGATTGAAGAAGACCATGACCGGGGACACGCTCTGTGATCCGGCGCATCCCGTTCTTCTAGAACCCATGAGCTTTCCCGAACCGGTGATATCGGTCGCTATCGAGCCGAAGACGAAGATGGACCAGGACAAGCTCACCGAGTCCCTCAACCGCCTTTCCGATGAGGACCCCACCTTCTGCGTCGACTTCGACGAGGAGAGTGGCCAGACGATAATAAGCGGGATGGGCGAACTGCACCTCGAGGTCGTGGTTGACAGACTGGTGCGGGAGTTCCAGGTCGATGCGAACGTCGGTAAGCCGCAGGTTTCGTACCGCGAGACAATCACGGTTCCGGTGAAAGGGGTCCGCGGGAGGTTCGTGAAGCAGACGGGTGGTCGGGGGCAGTATGGCGACATCACCATCGACCTGCAACCGCTCAAGCGCGGCGCGGGATACGAGTTCGAGAGTAAGATACACGGCGGGGAGATCCCGAAGGAGTACATCCCGGCGGTGGACCGGGGCGTCCAGGAAGCGACCGGCTCGGGGTCGCTCGCCGGGTACCCGCTGGTCGATGTCAAGGCGGAGCTTGTCGGCGGTTCATATCACGCCGTTGACTCTTCGGAGCTGGCGTTCAAGGTCGCCGGAGCGATGGCTTTCAAGGAAGCAGTCCGCAGGGCAAAGCCGATACTCCTGGAGCCGATCATGAAGATGGAGATCATGGTTCCCGAGGGATACATCGGCGAGGTTATCTCCGATATAAACGGGCGCAGGGGCAGGATAGACAACATAAGCACGGAGGCGGGTAGGCAGAAGCTCGTGGTTTTCGTTCCGCTTGCCGAGACGTTCGGATACGCTACGGACCTCAGGTCGCTCACCCAGGGAAGGGCCACGTATCATATGGATTTCTTCAGGTACGAGGAGATCCCGGCCGGGATATCCCAGGAGATAATCGCAAGGGCGAAGGGACACTAGGGACTTCTGAGACTTGATGAGGATGGGTTGGGCAGGAGACTGGAGAAGAAGGCAGACGTATAGGAGGCACCATGGCCAAGCAGAAGTTTGAGCGGACAAAGCCCCACGTGAACGTGGGCACCATAGGGCACGTCGACCACGGCAAGACGATGCTTACGGCAGCCATAACCAAGGTGCTCAACGAGAAGGGTTTCCCCGTGGAGGTGCGTACCTTCGAGTCGATCGACAACGCTCCCGAGGAGAAGGAGCGGGGGATAACCATCGCCATCGCCCACGTGGAGTACGAGACGGAGAAGCGCCACTACGCCCACGTGGACTGCCCGGGCCACGCGGAC
>JAENXM010000184.1 GCA_016649525.1 Actinomycetota bacterium | reverse complement strand
CTCCACCAGATACTTGCCGCCTTTCCGCTTTATCGTATTGTATACGGTTTCGAACTCGCTCTTGAGCGCGACCTTGCCGTCACTGTCGAGCCTCTTGAAAACCGCCTGCAGGACGCTGAAGGACATCCTCGAAAGGGCCTCGAGAGCCTGGTTGTAATGCTCCCTCACCTCCAGGTCCACCTGGGCCAGCGACCAGAGGCCGAACTCTTTGTATATGTCTAACAGGAGTCCTGTCTCCACGCCGTAGCCGGTCATGAAGGGAACGCTCTCGAGCAGTGACCGCCGGCCGGCGTATTCACCCGAAAGGGGCTGGATCACGCAGGCAAGGTCGGGGTAGAAGAGGTTGAGGATCGGCCGGACAACGAGCTCGGTCACCCGCCCGCCTCCGGTCGGGCTCGACACCCGCCCCTCCTTCAGCGGCCTTTCGTAAAACCCCTTCACATAGCCGACACCGGGTTTTGTCAGTAGCGGGCCGAGAAGACCGTAGACGAACCGCGGGTGTATGTTCTTTATATCCGAGTCGACCCAGACGATGATATCCCCCTTGAGCGCGTATAGGCTTTTCCAGAGCGCCTCCCCTTTGCCGGATGCCGGCTGCAGGTCGGGAAGGATCTCGTCGTCGAAGAAAACGGACGCGCCCTCGGCCTCCGCCGTCTCTATCGTGCCGTCCGCGCTTCGAGAGTCGATGATCGCGAGCTCGTCTATCAGGTGGCGCCGCTCGAGCAGTTCAGTGCGTATGACCTTGAGAATCCTGCCGACCGTCGAGTGAACGTTCAGTGTGGGCAGGCACACACTTATTGTGAGACCCTGCTCTTCTTTACTCGCGACCAGCTTCTCGATGTCGGCGAAATCATCGTGGTGATACGTCCGCTCCGCAAACCACCGCTCTCTCTCGGTCACATCGCTCTCCTCTGATGACACATTTGGTGCCAGGCACCACATGTGTCATTTTCGCCTGTCCAGGATCCTCTTGGCCTTGCCTACTGCCCGCTCCAGCGTCCTCGGCTCCTTCAGGCTCACCCGTGCCCTGACGTTGAGCGCCGCCTTGAGGCGCGCCTCCACCTGCCCGGCGAAGCGTTTCATATCCCGGGTGTCATCCGAGAAGACCTCATCGGAGACCTCGACCCAGACCTCGAGCATGTCCAGCTCGCGCTCCCGGTCCACCACTATGAAGTAGTGAGGCTCTATCCCCTCTATCTCGAGCAGCGTTCTCTCGACCTGCAAAGGATAGACGTTGACACCCCTGATTATCAGCATGTCGTCCGTTCGACCGAGCACCTTGCTCATCCGGGCGTTCTTCCTCCCACAGACGCATGGCCCGCGGTCGATCACGGTCAGGTCTCCGGTGCGGAAGCGTATCACCGGCACCGCCTCGCGCTTGAGCGTCGTCAGAACGAGCTCGCCATGCTCCCCGTCCGGGAGGGCCTTCCCCGTTGCCGGGTCCACAACCTCCGCGATGAAGTGGTCCTCCGAGATGTGCATGCCATCCTTCAGCTCGCACTCGCCCGAGACGCCCGGCCCCACGACCTCCGAAAGCCCGTAGTTGTCCGTCGCGGATATCCCCATGCCATCCTCCAGCCGCGCGCGGATACCCTCGCTCCACGGCTCCGCTCCGAAAAGCCCGAGCCTGAGGGTGCTCCCCTTGAAATCGAACCCCCTGCTCGTGCCCTCCTCGAGGAGGTGGAGCGCGTAAGTCGGAGTACCCACGAGGACGGTGGACCCGAGCTCTGAAATGAGAGAGAGCTGCATGTCGGTATTGCCTCCGGAAGCCGGCACCACCGCGGCGCCGATTCTCTCCAGGCCGTAGTGAAGGCCGAATCCCCCGGTGAAGAGCCCATAGGTGAAAGAGATCTGGGCAACGTCCGATGAGACCACGCCGGCCGCTGTGGCGAAGCGCGCCACCAGCTCGGTCCAGTTGTCGAGGTCTCCTGCAGTGTACGCCACAAGCGTGCGACTCCCTGTGGTCCCGGATGACGTGTGAAACCGCACGACCAACTCCTGCGGGACGGCGAGCATCCCGAGAGGGTAGCTATCTTTGAAGTCCTGCTTGAGGGAAAACGGAAGGCGCTCGAGGTCCTCCATCCCCTTGACCGCGGAAGGAGCGAGGCCCGCTTCCTCCATCCTGGAACGGTATGGAGCCCCGGCGTCCCAGATGCGCTCGAGCGTCGCGCCAAGCCTCCCGAGCTGGAGCTCCTCGAGGCCCGCCCCGCTCAGGGTCTCCATCTTCTCGTCCCACATCCTCATCGCGCTCCACCGCCCGACGCAGCCTGTGACTCGATGGCCCTCCCGGTAAAAAATGCACTGCGGTTCGCTTCGAGCACCCGCTCAGGCACGACCTCCTCCAGGGCGGCGAGCCATTCCGCCTCGGTCACCGGCAGAGAGAGCGAAAGGATGCCGAGCAGTACCGTGTTAGCGGCGCGGGCGCTTCCCGACTCCGCGGCGACCTCGATCGCATCGACCATTATGCTGTCCGGTGCATTCCCGAGGATCAGTTCCTCCGCGTTCTCGGGATACTCCTGTGCCCCCTGCAGGACGGGCAGGGGATCGATCCTCGTGCGAGAACAGATCACCCTTCCCCCGGGTGAGAGGAAATGTATGTACCGCAGGGCCTCCAGCATTTCGGTGGAGACCAACGCCTCGGCCTCCCCGCGCGGCACCAGCGGGCTTGCCACGCTCTCGCCGAAACGGACCATGCTCACCACGCTTCCCCCCCGCTGCGCCATCCCGTGGACCTCACTCGTCTTCACGTCAAAACCATGGATGAGAAGCGCACGCGCCAGCAGGTTGGCCGCCATAATCGTCCCCTGGCCACCGACACCCGCCAGCACCACCGACCTCGTAACGGCGGCCCTGTCTTTTTTCTTCTTTGCGGCTCCGTCCGCTTTCAACCCTGCCCTCCTTGCCCGGAGATGATGGCGTCGTGGCGGCATACCTGCGCGCAGATACCGCAACCGAGACACGCGTCCTCGAGAATCAATACTTCCTCCCCGCGCCTGACAAGAGCGGGGCAAGCCAGCCCGAGACAGAGTCCGCAGTCATTGCAGACCCCGCGCTCTACCGACATGGGAACGAACTCCTTGCCTCTTTCCAACAGCACGCAGGGCCGCCTCGCGATCACAACGGATGGGGCATCCCTCTTCATCTCCTGTTTCAGGACACGGCGGCACTCCTCCAGGTCGTATGGATCGACGACGTGTACCGACTCGATCCCCAGCGAGCGCGCCAGCATCTCGATGTCAACGGCCGAGGTCGGCCGCCCCATGAGAGTCACGCCCGTGCCGGGGTGGTCCTGGAACCCCGTCATGGCCGTTGTCCGGTTGTCGAGTATAACCACGGTAAAGCGGCCTTCGTTATAGGCCATCTCCATGAGGCCGGTCAGACCGGAATGGAAGAACGTCGAGTCTCCGATGACCGACACCACCCTGTGGCTCAATGGTTCCTCGCCCTTTTCACCTTCCCGTGACATCTCGAGCGCCTTGTAGAGCCCGTGTCCCATCGTTATGCTCGCGCCCATGCATACCTGGCAGTCGTGCGCCTCCAGCGGAGGCAGTACGCTCAGCGTATAGCAGCCGATGTCGCCCGAAATGATCGCTTTAAGGCGCGCGAGCACATACATTATTCCCCGGTGCGGACAGCCGGCGCAGAGGATCGGCGGGCGCGCGGGCAGCCCGGTTACCTCCTTGATCGGCGTTTTCTCCTCCGGCCCTCCAGCAAGCTCCGGGAAGGCGTCGCGCACGATGTCGACGTTCAGCTCGTCGACCCGGGGGACACTGTCCTTGCCCCTGGGAGAGAAGCCCAGCGCGGCGACCGCCTCCTCGAGGTACGGCTCGAGCTCCTCCACCACGTAGACTTCCTCGAACCTGCCGAGGAAATCTCTCATCAGCTTTCGCGGCAGCGGGTTGGTCATCGCGAGCTTGAG
>JAENXM010000376.1 GCA_016649525.1 Actinomycetota bacterium | reverse complement strand
TCCGTATATTCGTTCGACCTCGCCCAGCGCAGGGCGAAGCAGCAGGTCGGCATACCGGATGTGCCCGCACTGCCCGTCAACAAGATCGGGATCATCGGAGCGGGGCTCATGGCCTCGCAGCTTGCAGTTCTATTCCTGCGAAGGCTCGAGGTACCTGTCGTTATGAAGGACATCAAGCAGGAGTTCCTCGACAAGGGCAAGGCCTACATCGACAGCCAGTTCGACGGGATGGTGGCAAAGGGCAGGATGGAGGAGCCGAAGGCCAACTTCCTGAAAGGCCTCGTAACCTACACGCTCGACGACAAGGACTTCGAGGGCTGCGACTTCGTCATCGAGGCCGTCTTCGAGGAGATGGACATCAAGAAGAAGGTCTTCGCGGCCGTCGAGAAGTACGTGAGTGATACGGCGATACTTGCGACCAACACCTCTTCTCTATCCATCACGGAGATGGCGAAGGACCTCAAGCATCCCGAGCGCGTAATCGGGTTCCACTTCTTCAACCCGGTGGCGGTCCTGCCGCTTCTAGAGATCATAAACGGGAAGAAGACCAGCGAGGTCACG
Source organism: Actinomycetota bacterium (assembly GCA_016649525.1). Lineage (GTDB taxonomy): Bacteria > Actinomycetota > Geothermincolia > Fen-727 > Anoxymicrobiaceae > JAENXM01. The sequence continues at coordinate 820 of JAENXM010000376.1, read as the reverse complement.
ACATCCACGGCCGGCGCGGTCGCCAAAAAGATAAAGAAGACTATCGTCGTTATGAAGGACGCCCCCGGCTTCCTGGTGAACAGGATGCTCATCAGGAACATGGTAGTGGTAATGGACATCCTCGAGGGCCCGAACACGTTCCAGGAGGCAGATGACGCGATTGTGGACCTCGGCCTCCCGATGGCCCCTCTCGACCTGCTCGCACTGGTCGGCCCCGCCGTCGCGATGCACGCGACCGAGACGCTTGCCGCGGCGTTCCCGGAGCGCTACCACGTGAGCGAGAACCTGAAGAAGCTCGTCGAGGAGAAGAAGCCCGGCGTCTATCTCCCCATGACGAAGGAGGTCGATCCGGACGTTGCCGCCTTCTGGAAGAAGGACGAGAGCAGGAAGAAGCTCTCGGCCGACGAGATTCGAAAGCAGGCCCTGGAGGCGCTCGCCGACGAGGCGCGCCGCATCCTTGAGGACGGAGTCGTTGCGGAGCCACAGGACATAGATACCGGCCTCATCATGGGCGCGGGATACCCGTTCTTCATGGGAGGTGTGACCCGCTATCTCGATCAGACGGGGATAAGCAAGAAGGTCTTCGGCAAGAGGTTCCTGACCGACGAGAAGGTCGAGGCTTATCTGAAGAGGTAATGACTGGATTAAAGAGGCGCCCCCGTGAGGGGGCGCTTCTTTAATTTCGTCTTCTTTACGATTTTAGCCCGGCCTCTCCAGGCCGGGAAAAAAGCCGGGCTGAGAGCCCGGCCTAAAGCTAACCATTGTTTAGCCCGGCCTCTCCAGGCCGGGAAAAAAGCCGGGCTGAGAGCCCGGCCTAAAG
>JAENXM010000282.1 GCA_016649525.1 Actinomycetota bacterium | reverse complement strand
CGGCTAAGGAGCGCTCTGTTTCACATGCGTTTCTCACCGTTTGACATGCAGGAGGAAGATATGAAGCAAAGGGGAATCGCCGGGCAGCGGGCACTTGTCACGGGGGCCGCGAGCGGGATCGGTCGGACCACAACGCTGGGGCTTGCGCGGGAAGGGGTAGACCTCATCCTCGCCGACATCCGCGGTGAGGCGATGGGCCAGTTGGCCCGCGAGGTCGAAGCTCTTGGCGTCGAAGCACACACTTTCTGCGTGGACGTTACCGACTGGGAACAGGTGAAGAACATGGCCGACACGGTCCACGCGAGGTGGGGCGCGGTCGACATCCTGGTGAACAGCGCCGGGATAGCCCACGTGTCAAACCTGGTCGATACGAGCCTGCAGGATTGGCAGCGCCTCCTGGATGTCAATCTCTGGTCGATAATACACATGGTCAAAGCCTTTGCCCCGGACATGATAGAAAGTAAGTCGGGGCATATAGTAAACATAGCGAGCGGCCAGGCTTTCTTCGCCGTCCCTACCTGGGGATCATACGCGTGCACCAAGTTCGCGGTCGACGGTTTCTCGGAAGCCCTCCGCTACGAGCTCTTCTGGGACGGCGTGCAGGTTACGACCGTGTTCCCCGGTATAGTGAGGACCCCGTTCTATGACAGCATCACCGGGAGGTTGCGCGTCAGGCTGGCGATGAAGCTCATCCTGGCCACCGCGTCGAAGCCAGAGACGATGGGAAGGCTGATAGTCGTGGGCATAAAGAAGAAAAAGAAGTACGTGATACAGGGGACCATGTGGCCCATATACCTTTTCAAGCGCTTGATCCCATGGCCGTTCGAGGCTGCGGGGCGCGTGTTAGCGTGGTTCTGGAAAGGTCAGGGCGAATCCTCCCCTTGTGAGGAAGGGGCTGCCTGCAGTACTTAGCAAGCCGCACGGAACCGCGAGCTTCTTTCTGGAAAAGGGTATAGAGCGGACCTCAAAGATAATCGAGAAGGACCGCTTAGCGGCGCACATGGGAATCGAGTTCACACACATCGAGGACGGACGCGCCGCGTCGACGCTCGCCATTATCTCCGATCTGATGATTTAGACTCACCCGAAGGGTGGATTAGCCCTCATTCCGTCAAGTTTCATCCCTCATTGACCGATTCATCAAGTAGTAGTCGGATTATTAACCATTATGATTTCTGTTCCTCGAAGGGGGCTGGATATGAGGAAAACATTTGCAGCTTGCCTGGTTTTTTCTTTGATTCTGACCCTTTCCCTGTTCTTTGCGGCACCCTTCGGGACGACTGCGACCGCCGCCCCCGGGGGCGAGGGGGGGATGGGCCTCCTCTTGAGCAGGCCCGATGACAGACTCGTGGGGAACCCCATGAAGTACCGGACACAGAGGGTCCTTGCTTCTTCCGTTGACCTCTCCGCCGACATACCGCCGATAGGGGACCAGGGCCAGCAGGGGAGCTGCGTGGGCTGGTCGAGCGGCTACTATCTGAAAACCTGGTGGGAGAAGCAGGAGCACACGGACTGGGATCTCAATAACCAGATGTATGTTTTCAGCCCGTCGTATATATACAACCAGATAAACATAAACAACCAGGGCGCCTATGTGCAGGATTCCCTCCAACTGCTGGAAGACCAGGGGGACGTGGATATCGCGGAGTTCCCCTACTATGACTACGATTACCAAACGGAGCCTACCACCGCCCAGAGGGAGGAGGCGAAGCAGTACAGGGCTCCGAATGACTGGGGGTTCTTCTTCGCCGAGGATTATTTTCCCGAACCCCCCTATTACCCACCCTATTCGCGCGCCGATGTTATCAACACCCTGAAAGCCTGGCTCGATTCCGGAAAGCCCCTGGGCCTGTCCATCCCCATATACGAGGATTGGCCAAGCTACGGGGGGAATCCATCGAGCGAGTTCTACGACTATGACGGCAGTTCCGGCCTTGAAGGGGGACACGCGGTGTTTATAGCCGGTTACGACGACAGCGCCGGTGGAGGTCAGGGCGGCTTCCTGATGATCAACTCCTGGGGGCCCGAATGGAACGGGAACGGCCGCGTATACCTCAGTTACGATTTCGTACAGCGCTATGTCCCCGAAGGATGGTACATCGAGGACCAGGACAGCAGCCCATCGATATCCGGCGTGAGCCCCGCCTCTGGAGGCCCCGGCGATACCGTGACCGTCAGCGGGAATAATTTCGGCGGATTGAGGCGCTCGGCCGGGGTCGCTTTTACGGGCGGCGCCAACGGGTCAGTCACCTCGTGGGTCAACGACCAGATAAAAGTGAAGGTCCCGAGCGGAGCCGCAACCGGGGAACTGTACGTTTACGACTGGGACAGCGGGAGGTCGAACGGAAATCCCTTTGAGGTCGGGCCGTCCGACCCTCAGGAGGCGACCGGCTGGCTTTTCGCCGAGGGTGCGACGTGGCCGGGCTTCGACGAGTGGGTGCTTGTCCAGAACCCGAACGG
>JAENXM010000018.1 GCA_016649525.1 Actinomycetota bacterium | reverse complement strand
GAGAGCGGAGGGACGTAAGTGGCAAGAGAAAAGATACGCATAAGGCTCAAGGCGTATGACCACGAGATCATCGATCAGTCGGCTCGCATGATCGTGGAGACGGCCAGGAAGACGGGTGCCGGGGTGTCCGGCCCCGTTCCTCTACCTACCGAGAGAAGCGTTTACTGCGTTATCCGCTCGCCCCATGTCGACAAGGACTCGCGCGAGCATTTCGAGATCAGGACGCATAAACGGCTGATCGACATACTCGAGCCTACCCCCGCGACGGTGGACGCCCTGATGGGTATGGACCTTCCCGCGGGCGTTGACATAGAGATCAAGCTGTGAGCTGTGAGTTGATCGGTTTTTCAGCCGGAGGATGCAGGGAACCATGAAGGCGATACTCGGCGAGAAACTGGGGATGACCCAGATTTTCAAGGAAGACCTCGTGATACCGGTCACGGTCCTGAAGGCGGGGCCGTGCGTGGTTACCCAGGTCAAAGTCTCTGAGAAAGACGGGTACGAGGCCGTCCAGCTCGGATACGGCGACCTGAAGCCCGACAGGGTCAACCAGCCGATGAAGGGTCACTTCAAGAAAGCGAGCTGCGAGCCAGTGCGGTTTCTCGCGGAGGTGCCGCTCAGTGTTGCGGATTACAGGCCCGGGCAGAAGGTGAAGGTCGATATCTTTGCCGAGGGTGACCGTGCTGACGTATCGGGTGTGAGCAAGGGGAAGGGATTCACCGGCGTGGTAAAGAGATGGGGTTTTGCGGGCGGCCCGGCTTCCCACGGCTCCAGGTTCCACAGGGCGCCCGGTTCCATCGGCGCGTGCGCAACACCGTCCAGGGTGTTCAAAGGAAAGAAGTTGCCGGGGCGGATGGGCGCAGACAACGTAACGGTACAGAATTTGCTAGTGGTGGGGGTCGACCAGAAGCGAGGCCTCCTGCTGCTCAGGGGAGCTGTACCGGGCCCACGCGGGTCGCTTCTTGTTATTCGCGAGTCCGTGAAGGGCGGGAAGAAGCGGTCCGTCAAGCGGTGATTCAAAGATGCTGTTAGCTGTCAAGAACGTGGAAGGAAAAAAGGTAGGAGATGTAGCTCTATCCGACGAGCTGTTCGGGATAGAGCCGAATCCTCATGCGGTGCACCAGGTGGTGCGGGCCCAGCGGGCGGCCGCGAGAGCGGGGACTGCTTCCACCAAGACACGTTCAGAGGTACGCGGTGGCGGTAGCAAACCCTGGCGGCAGAAAGGGACCGGGCGTGCACGCGCTGGGAGCATAAGGTCGCCGATATGGAAAGGAGGAGGGACGATCTTCGGGCCCACACCGCGAGACTACTCTTTTCGTGTGCCCAGGAAGGTGCGAAAGCTGGCCTTCCGCTCGGCGCTCTCGGTGGCGGCGCGCGAGGAGAGGATAACGGTGGTCGAGGATTTCTCGCTGGAGGCTCCGAGCACGAGGGCCGTCAGCGAGATAATCGACAGGCTCGACATTGACGGGAGCGTAATGGTGGTTGTGGCCGCGGACGACCTGAACGTGGAGAAATCCTTCAGGAATATCGCCGGGGTCGAGACGTTCCTGCCGGGGGAGGTAAACACATACGACGTTTTGAGGTTTGACAATATGTTGTTCCTGAAAGGCGCGCTGGATACGTTGCAGGGGAATGGTGAAGATGAAGGATCCTCATGATGTGATCCTATATCCGGTGATTAGCGAGAAGAGCTACACCGCCATAGACCGGGGGCAGTTTACATTCATGGTGGACCCGCGCTCCAACAAGTCCGAGATAAAGGACGCGGTCGAGCATGTCTTTGACGTCAAGGTAACGAGAGTCAACACCATGAGCACGAAAGGCAAACCCCGCCGCAGGGGGATTGTCGTGGGGCGCACCGCGAGGGGCAAGAAGGCCGTGGTAACTCTCGCAGAGGGGCAGACTATAGAGTTTTTCGAGAGCAGGTAGGCAGGGAAGTAAGATGGGCGTTAAAAAATACAAGCCGACATCACCCGGCAGGAGGTTCGCCACGGTCTCCGATTTCGCGGAGCTTACCCGGAGCGAGCCCGAGAGGTCGCTGGTGCGTCCGATTTCCAAGAGCGGCGGGCGCAACAACCACGGGCGGAAGACCTCGCGCCACCGCGGAGGGGGCGCGAAGAGGAAGTACCGGGTGGTGGACTTCAGGCGTGACAAGGACGGCATACCCGCACGCGTTGCCGAGATAGAGTACGACCCCAACCGGTCGGCCCGCATCGCCCTGCTTAACTACCGAGACGGCGAGAAGAGGTACATCCTGTGCCCTGTGGACCTGATGATCGGCGATGTCGTTGAGTCCGGACCGGGTGTGGACGTGAAGCCCGGGAACGCCCTGCCGATGGGAAACATCCCGGTTGGCACCCTCGTTCACGCAGTCGAGCTCAAGCCCTGCGGCGGCGCGAAAATAGTGCGTTCGGCTGGAACGTCGGCCCAGATAATGGCCCGCGAGGGAGGGGTCGTTCACCTGAAGCTGCCATCCGGCGAGGTGCGGAAGGTACCGCTCGACTGCCGCGCGACGGTTGGCGTGGTTGGAAACGTGGAGCACGAGCTCGTGTCTCTCGGCAAGGCGGGAGCGTCGAGGCACCGAGGTAGCAGGCCCCAGACGAGAGGCGCCGCGATGAACCCGGTGGACCACCCTCACGGTGGCGGCGAGGGGAAGTCGAAATCCGGTCGTCATCCCGTTACCCCGTGGGGCAAGCCGACCCTCGGTTACCGCACGAGGAAGGAGAACAAGCGGTCGGACAGGCTGATTGTCAGGACGAGGAGACAGAAGTAGGAGAGATGATGAGGAGGCGGAATTGTCCCGTTCTCTGAAGAAGGGTCCTTACGCGGACGAGAAACTAATGGTACGGATTGCGGAGCTCAACAGGACGGGGGAAAAAGCCGTCGTCAAGACATGGTCCCGCCGTTCGACTATCTTCCCGGAGATGGTCGGGAACACGATAGCGGTTCACGATGGGAAAAAGCACGTACCCGTCTATATCACCGAGAGCATGGTGGGCCACAAGCTTGGGGAGTTCGCGCCTACCCGCATATTCCGCGGCCATGGAGGCAGGCTGGCCAAGGATAAGCGTACGAGGTTTAAGTAGGTCGGAGGAACAGTGGAGACCAGGGCTACAGCGAGATATGTCAGGGTCAGCCCCCGCAAGGCGAGGCTGGTGACCGACCTGATCAACGGGAAGGACCTGACAGAGGCCAGGCAGATCCTGGACTACAGCCCAAGGGCCGCGGCCCGTGTTGTCGGGAAAGTACTTTCATCGGCAACCGCCAACGCCGAGAACAACAACAAGCTCAGCCCGGAAAGCCTCTTCGTGACGAGGGCTTACGCGGACGAGGGCCCTACTCTGAAGCGGTTCAGGCCACGCGCGCTTGGAAGAGCGACGCGCATCAACAAGAGGACGAGCCACATAACAGTCGTCCTTGAGGAGAAGGTGCCCGAGAGGGAGGTCACGAGGCGCAGGCTCAGGCGCCGGAAGCCGCAGGAGGAGCCGGAAGAGGAGAAGGTCCTGGAGGAAAAGCCGGAGGCCGAGGAGCCCGAGAAAGAGCCCAAGGCCCCCGGCAAGCCGAGCACCCGCAAGGCCGCAGCGGGAAAGCCTGCAAAAAAGGCCGCTGGTAAACCGGCTGCGAAGAAGGCGAAGGGGAAACCCGCCAAGCCAACTTCCGGCAAAGCGGCATCAAAAAAGGCGGCTTCGGGTAAAGCGGCCACCGCGGCCAAGAAGGCCAAGAAAGAAGGCCCAAAGCCTGAGAAGAAGGTCAAGAAAAGAGAGGGATGACGTGGGTCAAAAGGTACACCCGTACGGCCTTAGGATCGGAATAGTAAACAACTGGAAGTCCAGGTGGATAGCCGACAAGGAATACCCGGACCTGGTGCAGGAGGACATCCGCATCAGGAGGTACCTGACGGAGAGGCTCTCTAACGCGGCCGTCTCAAAGATCGAGATCGAGCGTAAGGCGAAGGAGACGTCAGTCGATGTCTACACCGCCCGCCCGGGGATAGTGATCGGCAGGAAAGGCAGCGAGGTCGACAGGATAAGGGATGACCTCATTAACATGTGCGGCCACGATATCTCGGTCAACATCATCGAGGTGCCGGTACCCGATCTGGACGCGACGCTGGTCGCGCAGAACATTGCCGAGCAGATCTCGGGCCGGGTCTCGTTCAGGAGGGCTATGAAAAAAGCGGTCTCCAACACGATGAGGCTCGGCGCCCAGGGCATCAAGGTGCAGTGCAGCGGACGGTTGGGTGGCGCCGAGATGTCCCGCAGCGAGTGGTACAGGGAGGGTAGAGTCCCCCTGCATACCCTCAGGGCCGACCTAGATTACGGTTTCGTCGAGTCGAAGACGACGTTCGGCCGCATAGGTGTAAAGGTCTGGATCTACAAGGGAGAAGTGTCAAGGAAGCGGGAGGAACAGTTAATGCCCGCTTCACTTGGGTCCGCCCGGCCTCGCAGGAGACCTCCTGCCGGGGAGCCGGAGCCGCCCGCTGAAGTAGTGATCGTCGAAGCGCCCGCAGAGGAAACAGCCGAGGTCGAGGCGGCAGCGGCCGTCGAGGCCGAACCGGCCGAGCCCGCGGGCGAGGAGGCGCCGGAGCAGACGGAAGAAGCCTCACCGGCGGTCGAGGAGGCCGACGTGGCAGCCCCGGATGCTGTGGATGAAGCCCAGGCGGAAAAGGGTTCCGACGAGGAGGAAGAATAGTTGCTGCAGCCGAAAAAGCCCCCGCACAGAAAGGTGCAAAGGGGCCGCCTGAAGGGAAGTTCAAAGGGTGGCACGCAGGTCAACTTTGGAGACTTCGGTCTGCTTGCGCTTGAGCCTGCCTGGATTACGGCACGGCAGATCGAGGCGGCTCGTGTGGCGATAACACGCCACATAAAGAGGAGCGGCAAGGTATGGATAAACATATTTCCTTACAAGCCGGTCTCGAAGAAACCGGCTGAGACCAGGATGGGCAGCGGCAAGGGCAACCCCGAGTTCTGGGTCGCTCCGGTTAAGCCGGGCAAGGTCATGTTCGAGCTGGCCGGGGTGAGCGAGACGGTGGCGCGGGAGGCGATTCGCCTGGCGGCGCACAAGCTGCCGATAAAATGCCGTTTTGTGAAGAGGGAAGAGTAGCGTTCGCTTTGTGGGGGTAGCAATGCTTAAAACGAGAGATCTCAGGTTGTTGGACGGGGAGGAGCTCGAGGACAAGCTCCGCGAACTGAAAGAGACGCTTTTCAACCTGCGGTTCCAGCACGCGACGGGACAGCTCGACAACCCGATGAGGATAGGCGAGACCCGCAGGGATATCGCGAGGGTGTGCACCGTGATAACAGAGAGGAAGTACTCGATACACCCGGATGCTTTTGAGGAGGCCATTTTCGCTCCCAGGCGCGAGGAGCTGGAGGAGCCCGAAGAGATGGTGGAGGAGGAGCTCCCCGAGGAGCTGGTCGAGGAGGAAATGGAGCTGGAAGAACCGATTGTTCCCGAAAGCGAGGAACAGCTCGAAGAAGAGGTCTAGGAAGAGTTAAAGGATCTGTAGGTAGGTAAAGATGGCCAAGAGAGCACCGCATAAGGTCATAGTGGGCACGGTGGTTTCGGATGCGATGGATAAGACCATCGTGGTTGCCGTGGAGTCAAAGGTGAGGCACCCCCTCTACGGCAAGACCATCAAGAGCACCGCAAAGATCTACGCGCACGACGAGGAGAACCAGTGCCATACCGGCGACATCGTCAGGGTCATGGAGACACGGCCTATTTCGCGGACGAAGCGCTGGCGCATGGTCTTCGTGATAGAGAAGGCCAAGTAACGCTGGCAGGAGACGGAAATGATCCAGCAGGAATCAAGGGTAAAGGTTGCTGACAATACGGGAGCAAGGGAGATCCTCTGCATAAAGGTGCTGGGAGGGTCCGGCCGCCGATACGCGTCCATCGGGGATGTTGTCGTCGGCACCGTCAAGGAAGCGGTCCCCGGCACGTCGGTGCGCAAGGGCGAAGTGGTGAAGGCTGTCGTCGTCCGGACGAAAAAGGAGAAAAGACGCCCCGACGGCACCTACATAAAGTTCGACGAGAACGCGGTCGTGTTGATCGATAATCTGATGAATCCGCGGGGGACGAGAATCTTCGGACCGGTGGCGAGGGAGCTTAGATACAAGAACTTCATGAAGATAATCTCTCTCTCACCCGAGGTCCTTTAGGGATGGTGGACGGAGCATGAGCGGCTTGCATATCAGGAAGGGCGATACGGTCCAGGTCCTTTCGGGGAAGGACCGTGGCAAGCGCGGCAAGGTGTTGAAAGTGGATCTCGAGAACCGGAGGATCGTGGTCGAGGGCATAAACCGTGCCAAGAAGCACATGCGACCGAGCCAGTCGAACCCGCAGGGCGGGGTTATCGACTGGGAGCTTCCCGTCGATGTCTCGAACCTGATGCTTGTCTGCCCGGGCTGTGAGACACCGGCAAGAGTTACGAGAAAGCGGACCGACGAGAAGTCCTTCGTCAAGGTATGTAAAAGGTGCAATCGGGAGTTCTGATGGAAGAACCGGAAGCGACGGCGGAGAAGTACGCGCCCCGCCTGAAGCTGGAATACGAAGAAGAGCTCGTCCCTCTTCTGATGGAGAGGTTCGAGTACAAGAACCGGTTCCAGGTTCCCAGGCTGGAGAAGATCGTGGTGAACATGGGGGTGGGCGAAGGGACCGCGAACCCGAAGTCCGTCGATTCGGCTGCCAAGGACCTCTCGTTGATAACGGGGCAACAGCCTCAGATCATTAAGGCGAAGCGCTCCGTCGCGGGCTTCAAGCTTCGCGCGGGGATGACAGTCGGTTGCAAAGTGACCCTGCGCGGGGACAGGATGTACGAGTTCCTCGACCGGGTCTTGAGCATCGCGCTTCCCAGGGTCCGTGACTTCAGGGGCCTTTCGAGGGACTCCTTCGACGGGAAGGGCAACTACAGCATGGGCCTTGAGGAGCAGCTCATCTTTCCGGAGATAGATTACGACGATATAGACAAGGTCCGCGGCATGGACATAGCGGTGGTCAGCACCGCCAGGATCGACGAGGAGGGGGAGGCCCTGCTCGAAGCCCTGGGCTTCCCCTTCAAACAGCGATAACGGATAGGAGGGCATTTGGCGAAGAAGTCCCTGATTGTGAAACAGCAGAGGGAGCCGAAGTATAAGACCCACCGGTACAACCGCTGTAAGCGATGTGGCCGGCCGCGTGGTTATTACCGCAAGTTCCAGCTCTGCCGCATATGCCTGCGGGAGCTGGCCCACCGGGGGGAACTGCCCGGGGTCACGAAGTCGAGCTGGTAGGAGGGACGAATCGATGACCATGACCGACCCGATTGCGGACATGTTAACGCGTATCAGGAACGCTACGAGGGCCCACAAGGACAGGGTGGAAATCCCGGCCTCGGGGCTCAAGAAGGAGGTTGTACGGATTCTGGACCATGAAGGCTACATAAAGAAGTACGAGGTCGTTAAGAAAGACAACTTCGACACCATCGTGGTCCACCTGAAGTACGGGCCTGGCCGGCGCTCGGTGATATCCGGGATCAAGCGCATAAGCACTCCCGGACTCAGGGTTTACGCGAAGAAGCACGAGATGCCTCGCGTGCTGGGCGGGCTCGGGATCGCGATCCTCTCCACCTCGAAGGGCGTCATGACCGAGAAAGAGGCGGTGACCCACGAGGTGGGGGGCGAGGTTCTCTGCTATGTATGGTAGGAGGATGATTGGGAGTTAGACGATGTCTCGCGTAGGAAGAATGCCGATAGAGGTACCGGCCAGCGCGACCGTCACGGTCTCTGACAACCTGGTCAGGGTGAAGGGTCCGAAGGGGGAGCTCGAGCAGGTCGTTTCCGACCGGCTCGACGTCGTGCAGGAGGAAGGCCGTCTCCTGGTGGAGAGGCACAGCGATGAGCCTGTCGACAGGTCGCTCCACGGGCTCACCAGGACGCTCATACACAACATGGTCAGGGGCGTGACCGACGGCTTCGAGAAGGTTCTCGAGATACAGGGCGTCGGCTACAAGGCCATCTTGAAGGGGGAGGCCCTGGAGCTCCAGCTCGGGTATTCGAACCCCCGCGGCGTCGAGCCCCCGGCCGGCGTCGAGTTCGAGGTCCCGGTCCCCACCCGCGTGATCGTGCGCGGGTGCGACAAGCAGAAGGTGGGACAGGTCGCGGCCGATATAAGGCGGATGCGCAAGCCCGATCCCTACAAGGGCAAGGGCATCCGTTACCGCGACGAGTACGTGCGAAGGAAAGCCGGGAAGGCGATAAAGTGAGCAAGCTCGTGGTCAAGAAGAGCGCGGAGGGCAGGGGCCGCCGCCGCAAGAGGATAAGGAAGAAGATATCCGGTAGGCCCGGGCGGCCGAGGCTGTCGGTCTTCAGGGGCAACCGGAATATGTCCTGCCAGGTGATAGACGACGAGCGGGGCGTGACCCTGGTTTCCGCGTCGACCCTCGAGACGGAGTTCCGCGACAGGGGGCGGATGAAAAAGACCGAGGCGGCGGAGTTTCTGGGGGCGATGATAGCGAAAAGGTCGCTGGACAAGGGCGTGACCACCGTGGTCTTTGACCGCGGGGGCTATAAGTATCACGGGCGTGTAAAGGCGCTGGCCGATTCAGCTCGCGAGAACGGGCTTACATTCTAGGAGGTGGCATGGACCCCCAAGAGGTCCAGGAAACGGAAGAGATCAGGGAGCAGGTCGTCCACATAAACAGGGTCGCCAAGGTGGTCAAGGGCGGCAGGCGCTTCTCCTTCACCGCGCTGGTGGTCGTCGGTGACGGTAACGGCAGGGTCGGGGTCGGCTACGGGAAGGCCCGTGAGGTCCCACTTGCCATCGAGAAGGGCTCGCAGAAGGCCAAGAAGAACATGTTCCGGGTTCCTATGGTCAGGGATACCATACCCCACCAGGTCCTGGGCAAGTTCGAAGCGTCCAGGGTCCTTCTGAAACCGGCAAGCCCCGGCACCGGGCTGATCGCGGGCGGCGCGGTCCGCCCCGTTCTGGAACTCGCGGGGGTCAAGGACATCCTTACCAAGAGCCTTGGGTCCGATAACCCGTTGAACGTCATCAAGGCGACGGTTGACGGTTTGCAGGCGCTGAGGAGCGCGTCGGAAGTGGCGAGGCTCCGCGGCAAGAGCGTAGACGAGATTCTGGGAAGGAGCATTTCCGATGAGCTCGAAGCTTAAGGTCACGCTTAAGAAAGGGCTTGTCGGGAGGCCCGCCGACCAGCGCGGGACAGTGCGCGCGCTGGGCCTGAAGAGGATAGGCCATTCGGTCGAGAAAGAGGACCGCCCAGAGATCAGGGGCATGATCTTCAAGGTAAAACACCTGGTCGAGGTCGAGGAGACAGGTAAGAGCTGGAAGAAAAAACCCAAACCCGAGGGAAAGAAATAAATGGAGAACCAGGACCCTATAAGACTGCATAACCTGAAGCCCGCCCCCGGCTCCCGCAGGGAAAGGAAGCGTGTGGGAAGGGGCAGGAGCGGCGGCGGTGGAAAGACCTGCGGGCGCGGGCAGAAGGGGCAGAAGGCTCGCGGCAAGACCAGGCTCGGTTTCGAGGGCGGGCAGATGCCGCTGGTCAGGCGCGTCCCGAAGCTCGGGGGCTTCACCCCCAGGAAACGAAATGTCTTTGCTGTTGTCAACGTTTCGGAGCTTTCACGCTTTGAAGGCGGAGTAGTGGACCCCGCGGCGCTCGCGGCCGCCGGCCTCATCAAGAAGGAGCAGGACAGGGTCAAGATTCTCGGGGACGGCGAGCTCAGTGTGAGCGTCACCGTCAAGGCGCACGCGTTCACAGGCAGCGCGCGGGAGAAGATCGAGGCAGCGGGCGGCAGGGTAGAGGTGGTCTAGCTTGCGGATTTTCTCCGCGTTCCGGGACGCGTTCAAGATTCCCGACCTCAGGAACAAGATCCTTTTCACCTTCGCAATGATCGGCCTTTTTCGCGTCGGCTGCTACATCCCCTCTCCAGGGGTCAGCATCAAGGAACTGGGCGAAACGGTTAGGGGCAACACTCTCTTCGGTTTCCTCAACGTTTTCACCGGTGGTGGACTTTCGCGCCTGGCTATCTTCGGCCTCGGCATCATGCCCTATATCACGGCTGAGATCATCATGGAATTGCTCACAGCGGTGATGCCGAAGATCAAGGAGTGGCATGAAGAGGGGGAGATCGGGCGGCGGAAAATCACCCGGGTGGCGAGGTACATGACCCTCGCGCTCGCCACGATGGAGTCCGTGGGCGTGCTGATCTCGATGAACGCGGACCCCAGGACGAAGGCGATCTTCAACGGCACCCTGACCTGGGGGAAAGGCCTGTTAATAGTCCTGACGCTGGTGGCGGGCATGGCCCTCTTGATGTGGATCGGCGAGCTCATCACCGACCGTGGGGTCGGGAACGGTATGTCTATACTCATATTCGCTGGGATAATAGCGACGACACCCTACGAGATGCGAAGCCTCTTCATGACCATGTACTCGAAGAACCCGGTTTTTGCGGCGATACTGATAGTGGTGGCCCTCGGCATCATAGTCGGCGTCGTGTTCATGGAGCAGGGGGAGCGCCGCATACCGGTGCAGTACGCCAAGCAGGTGAGGGGTCGCAGGATGTACGCCGGAGCCAGCACCTACATCCCCGTGAAGGTGAACACCTCGGGCGTGATACCTATCATATTCGCGGCCTCGGTCATCTACCTGCCGCTGATACTTGCCACGTTTTTCCCGTCGATTAGGGGCTTCGCGGAGTCGTTTACTAGCGGCTCGTGGCTCTATTTCGTCGTCTACACGGGCCTTATCATATTCTTCGCGTACTTCTATACGGCAATTATCTTCGACCCGTTCGAACTTGCGGACAACCTCAAGAAATACGGCGGGTTCATTCCCGGGATAAGGCCGGGGATGCCGACGGTTAACTATATAGCCAAGGTGGTAAACAGGATAAACCTCCCCGGTTCGCTGTACTTGGCCACCATAGCTTTGATTCCGATGATGTTCTTCGTGTTCTTCGGCGCGCAGGAGGCCAGCGTCCCAATCGGGGGGGCAGCCGTCATCATCATCGTGGGGGTGGCGCTGGAGACGGTGAAACAAATCGAGTCCCAGATGCAGATGCGCCACTACGAGGGTTTCCTGAGCAGGTAGGTGGCATAATGAACATCGTACTGCTCGGCCCCCCGGGGGCCGGAAAGGGGACACAGGCGGAAAAGCTCAGCGCGAGGTACGGATGGCCGCAGATCGCGACCGGAGACATCCTGCGGGCCGCCCTTTCTGAGGGGACCGGGCTCGGCCTGGAAGCGAAGAAGTACATGGACGTGGGCGAGCTTGTTCCGGACGAGGTTGTCGAGGGACTGGTGGAGGAGAGGCTGGGTCGTGATGACGCCAGGGAGGGCTTCATACTCGACGGCTTCCCGCGGAACGCGCACCAGGCGGCGGCGCTCGACGGGTATCTGTCCGCGAGGGGGCTCTCTATCGACCTCGTGGTGAACATCGTGGTGGAGACGGAGGTGCTGGTGAGGAGGATTGCCGGCCGGCGGGCGTGCAGGCAGTGTGGAGCCAATTACCATGTCGACTTCAACCCTCCCGCCGAGGAGGGGCTGTGCGGGCAGTGCGGTGGCGAGCTATACCAGCGCGAGGACGACAACGAGGAGACCGTCGGGAACAGGCTGGATGTATATCTAGGACATACGGAGCCTTTGATAGAGTACTACCGCCCGTGTGGATGCCTGGTCTCGGTAGACGGATCGAAGAGCCCTGATGAGGTATTCGAGGCGATCACCGGCGCGGTCGAGAAAGTGCTGGTGCGGGAGTAGAAGTGATTGTCTTAAGGTCTAGCGAGGAAATCGAGAAGATGAGAAGGGCTGGACGGCTCGTCTCAGGGGTCCTGGAAATGGTGGCAAGGACCGCCGCGGCCGGTGTCACCACCCTGGAGCTCGACGAACTGGCCGAGAAGATGATAAGGGAGGGCGGGGCAAGACCGGCCTTCAAGGGCTACCAGCCCGACTTCATAAAGCACAGCCCCTTTCCCGCTACTCTGTGCACTTCGCTGAACGATGTCGTCGTGCACGGGATACCTGACGACCGGCCCTTGAAGGAAGGAGACCTCCTGAGCGTGGACACCGGCGCGGTGCTCGACGGTTACTACGGTGACTCCGCGGTGTCGGTGATCATCGGGAACGCCGGGCTGGAGATACGGAGGCTCGTTGACGTGACCAGGCTTGCGCTGGAGAGTGCGATCGGCGAGTGCCGACCCGGGAACAGGCTCTCGGACGTCTCGCACGCAGTGCAGAAGTCCGTGGAGGAGGCGGGTTTTTCGGTGGTGCGGAGGTTCGTAGGGCACGGCATCGGGACGGAGATGCACGAGGACCCGCCGGTCCCGAATTTCGGGGAGCCGGGCAACGGGCCGGTATTACAACCCGGAATGGTGTTCGCCATCGAGCCGATGGTGAACGCCGGCGGTTTTGAGGTGGAGGCTTCTCCCCAGCGCTGGCCCGTGTGCACGAAGGACGGAAGCCTATCCGCGCATTTTGAACATACCGTGGTGATAACCGGGGGTGAACCGGACGTGCTGACTTGGCCCGTGGGTTCGCACCTCGGTCTGGAAAAATCCGTTCGCCTGGAGTAACATTCTTCTTCGCACGCCAAGGGGGTATACGTACAGGTTTGGCACCGAAAGAGGAAGCGATAGAGATAGAGGGCACCGTGCTCGAGCCGCTGCCGAACGCGATGTTCAGAGTAGAGCTCGAGAACGGGCACAAGGTGCTTGCCCATATATCCGGTAAGATGCGTATGCACTACATACGCATTCTCCCGGGGGACAGGGTGATGGTGGAGCTTTCGCCATATGACCTTTCCCGCGGGAGGATCACCTATCGTTACAAGTGAAGTGGAGCGGTTAGGACATGAAGGTAAGGCCGTCGGTAAAGAAGATGTGTGACAAGTGTAAAATGATCCGCAGGCACGGCAGGGTCATGGTAATCTGCAGCAATCCCCGCCACAAGCAGAGGCAGGGGAAGTAGACCGGAGGTAGAAACTTGGCAAGGATCGCAGGAATAGACCTACCGCGGGACAAGCAGGTGGAGGTTGCCCTGACCTACATATACGGGATCGGGCAATCCAGCGCGCGCAAGGCCTGCACGGGAACAGAGGTCAGGCCGGACACGAAAGTGCGCGACCTCACCGACGAGGAGATAGTGAGGCTCAGGGAATTCATAGACCAGAACTATCGCATCGAGGGTGACCTGAGGAGGGAGCGCTCGCAGAATGTCAAAAGGCTCATGGAGATAGGATGCTACCGCGGCATGAGGCACAGGAGGGGCCTGCCGGTGAGGGGCCAGCGGACCCATACCAACGCTCGCTCGCGTAAGGGCCCGAGGCCGCAGGTGGGCATAAAGAAGAAAAGGCAGGTTTCCTAAAACCACTGAAAGAGGTGTTAGCAAGTGCCGAACCCTACAAGGGGAAAGTCAAGAGGGCGCAAGAAGGTCAAGAAGAACGTACCGCACGGTATCGCCCACATTAAGTCGACCTTCAACAACACGATAATCAGCATAACAGACCTCGAAGGGAACACCATCGCGTGGTCGAGTTCCGGGACGACAGGGTTCAAGGGCTCCAGGAAGAGCACCCCCTTCGCCGCACAGCTTGCCGCGGAGGCCGTCGCCAAGCGGGCGGCTGAACACGGGGTGCGAAAGATCGAGGTCCGGGTGAAAGGTCCCGGGTCAGGCCGCGAGACGGCGATCCGGACGCTCCAGGCACGCGGGCTCGAAGTAGGCTCCATAAAAGACGTGACGCCGGTCCCGCACAACGGCTGCAGGCCCAAGAAGAAAAGGAGAGTCTAGGGCGAAGGCCCTGCACATTGATCATGGCGAGATATACCGACGCCGTATGCAAACTGTGCCGGAGGGAAAAGACCAAGCTTTTCCTGAAGGGTGACCGCTGCATGACCGACCGCTGTTCGGTGGAGAGGCGCACCTTCCCGCCGGGGGAGCACGGGCGCAGGAGGGTGAAGGAGTCGGACTACCTGCTCCAGCTCAGGGAGAAGCAGAAGACCCGCCGCGTCTACGGGATCATGGAGCGGCAGTTCAGGAGCTATTACAGGCAGGCCCTCCGCGAGAAAGGCAAGACCGGCGAGAACCTCATACGGATCCTGGAGAGCCGCCTCGACAATGTAGTCTATCGCGCCGGGTTCGCGTCAAGCAGGAAGCAGGCGCGCCAGCTCGTGAACCACGGCCACGTGACCGTTAACGGCAAGAAGGTAGACATCGCTTCCTACCAGGTGAATGAAGGACATATCGTAGCGATAGCCGCGAAGAATAAAGGACTCGACGCGGTGAAGGCTGCGCTGTCTGGTATCCAGCGCGAGGTCCCGGGCTGGCTGCAGGTCGACAAGAAGAAGCTCGAGGCTATCGTGGTCGAAAGGCCTGCGGGTGAGAGCATCGACGTCCCTATCCGTGACGAGATGATAGTCGAGCTTTATTCGCGGTAAGTCTTCAACAATAACGGAGGTTAACCCTTGTTAGGTATTCAAAAGCCCCAGATCAAGGTCCTCGACCTTTCCGATACGGAGGGCGCTTTCGCCATTGAGCCGCTCGAGCGAGGACTCGGACACACTATCGGTAACATCATGAGGCGCATACTG
>JAENXM010000120.1 GCA_016649525.1 Actinomycetota bacterium | reverse complement strand
TCTTTCCCTCCGTTCATCCGGGCCAACACCATGTATTACCCGGCATGTTAAATCTATCGGCACACAAGAGCCATGAGATAAATCAATTCCGTTGCCCTCTTCGAAGACATATTATTAGGCCATGGAAAACGACGAAGACACAGCACCGGTGGTCACAATATATTTCAACGCGACGTGCCCGGACTGCAAGCAGGCAAAGAAGCAGTTCGACGAGTGGGGCATACCCTATGACGCCCGCGACATCGCGGACCCGGAGGTGAGCCGCGAGCTCTTAGAGGAGCACGGGAGCGGGATGGCGCCGACCATCATTATCGGAGACCGGGTCTTCATCGGTTACGCGCGGAACCACGCGGCGATCGTGAAGGCGGTGGAGGAAGCGGGCCTCGCGGGCGCCGGAGCGCCCGTCACCGCCATCGACCCGGTCTGCGGGATGACCGTTGAACGGGAAAAGGCCGCAGCCACCACTTCGCACAGGGGAAAGACTTATTACTTCTGCAGCGTCGGCTGCCGGGACAAGTTCGTGGCAGACCCTGAAAAGTACCTGGAGGGCGGAGCCGGGCCGATGGCGATGGAAGACCAACCGGCGGAAAAGAAGAAGGCCGCGGGGGCCGTCCGGCTGAGGATACCGGTCGCCGGGATGACCTGCGCCTCCTGCGTGGAAACGATCGAGAAAGGGCTTGCGCAACTCGACGGAGTCGAGACCGTGACCGCGAACTTCGCGAGCAACACTGTGGACCTCTCTTACCGGCCCGACCGGATAGCACCCACGAGGATAGTCGAGGAGATAAAGTCGCTCGGCTACGAGCCGCACCTCGCTCTGGTGACACTGCCCATCGAGGGCATGACCTGCGCGTCCTGCGTGCAGAAGGTCGAGAACGCGCTGAGGGGCGTGCCTGGCACCGTCGAGGCGAACGTCAACTTCGCGACGGAGACGGCCGCGGTCACCTACGACCCGGGCGCGGCGACGCTGGCGGACTTCAAAAAGGCGGTTGCGGGGGCCGGCGATTACCGCGTGCTCGAGGCCGTGGAGGGCACGGACATCCACGAGGTACAGGTGCAGGCCCAGCGCGAGTACGTGAGCGAATTGATGGCCAAGTTCATCGGGAGCGCGGTACTGACGGTAATCATCATGGTCCTCAGCATGGGAGAGAACCTCCCCGGGATCAAGTCCATCGACATGAAGACCCGCTTCTACGTCCTGCTGGTCCTTACCATCCCTGTCATGTTCTGGGCGGGAACCCCGTTCTTGAAAGGCGCCTGGGGGGCGCTCAAGCACCGCACATCGGACATGAACACCCTGGTCGCTGTGGGCACCATGTCCGCCTTTATATACAGCACGGTCGTCACCATCGCGCCGGCAAGCACGTTCATGAGCCTCGATAAGATGCCCGACGTCTACTTCGACTCCGCGGCCATGATAATCACGCTTATCCTTTTGGGGCGCCTGCTGGAGGCTCGCGCGAAAGGGCGCGCATCCGGGGCCATCGAGAAGCTACTGGGGCTCAGGGCAAAGGTCGCGCACGTGGTCAGGGACGGCCTGGAGAAGGACGTTCCCCTCGACGAGGTCGAGGTGGGAGACCTTCTCGCGGTACGCCCCGGCGAGACGATACCAGTCGACGGGGAGATAGTGGAGGGCTCGTCCGCGGTTGACGAGGCGATGCTCTCCGGCGAGAGCATGCCGGTGGACAAGAACGCCGGTGACCAGGTGGTGGGCTCGACCATCAACCTCACCGGCTCGTTCCGGTTCCGCGCGAACAGGGTGGGCAGGGACACCGTCCTCGCCCAGATCGTGCGTCTCGTCGAGGAGGCGCAGGGGACCAAGGCCCCCATCCAGCGCGTCGCCGACAGGGTCGCGAGCGTGTTCGTCCCCGTCGTGATATCGATTGCGGTCGTGACCTTCATCGTCTGGATTCTCGCCGGCCCGTCGCCCGCCCTCACATACGCCCTTTTGAACTTCGTCGCCGTGCTGATAATCGCCTGTCCCTGCGCGCTCGGGCTCGCCACACCGACAGCCATCATGGTCGGCACGGGGAGGGGCGCCGAGCTCGGCGTGCTCATCCGGGGCGGCGAAGTGCTGGAGGAGTCACGCAGGATCAACGTGGTCATCTTCGATAAAACCGGGACGCTGACCGTTGGAAAGCCGTCCGTAACGGATGTCTTCGCGCTCGGTGGCCGTTCGACCGATGAGGTGCTGATGTTTGCGGCCGCCGCCGAGATGGACTCCGAGCACCCGCTGGGAGTCGCGGTCAAAGCCGAGGCCGAGGCGAAGGGATTGGCTCTCGAAAGGCCCGAGAGCTTCGAGGCCGTCCCCGGCAAGGGCATCAGGGCGGCCATCGGGGGCCGCAGGGTGCTGCTGGGCAACCTGGGATTCCTGGCAGACGAGGGCTTCGTCACCGATGAGCTTACAGAGAAGACCGACGAGTTCGCCGGGCAGGGTAAGACCTGCATGGGCCTCGTCGTAGATGGAAAGCCTGCGGGCGTGCTCTCTCTCGCGGACACCATAAAAGACAACGCTCGTGAGGCGGTCTCCGAGCTCCGCGAAATGGGCATCGAGGTCTACATGATCACCGGCGACAACGAGCGGACCGCGAAGGCGATAGCGAAGCAGGCGGGGATAGATAATGTCCTGGCGGAGGTACTTCCACAGGACAAGGCCGACACCGTGGCAAAGCTGCAGGAGGAAGGGAAGAAGGTCGCGATGGTCGGCGACGGCATCAACGACGCGCCCGCGCTCGCTCGCGCGGACGTGGGGATCGCGCTGGGGGCGGGGACCGATATCGCGATAGAGGCTTCCGACATAACGCTCATCCGAGACGACCTGAGAAGCGTGACGGACGCCATCAAGCTCTCACGCAAGACATTCTCGACGATAAAGCAGAACCTCTTCTGGGCCTTCTTCTACAACACCCTCGGGATACCGATAGCGGCCGGCGTCCTTTACCCGATATGGGGGATCCTGCTCAACCCGATGTACGCCGCGGCAGCTATGGCATTCTCCTCCGTCTCGGTCGTCACCAACTCGCTCCGGCTCCGGCGCGCGAAGCTGTGATATTGATAAAAGACAATGACGCGGCCGGAGTAAGGTATAATAATATATGGTCAATAAGTAATTTTTATTCCAAAACGGAAGGAGGGGCCATCTTGAAGAGGTTCACGGTTCCGAGAGTCGCTCACTGTAGCGAAGGCTGTAAATGATTGTCCCGGGTAAGACGCAAAACTGCCCGATAGAAATTGAAAGGGCCGGAAAATCCGGCCCTTTTTTCTACATAGATGACAACATCGGTGCCAGGCACCGATGTTGTCATTTCACAGGTCGAGCTTCTTGACCAGGTTCCACACGAAGCCCCTGGCGACCTCGATGTTCTCCATGTCTATGTTATCGACTGTATCGCTCTGCCAGTGCCAGTTCGGAAGCCCCCCCTCGTCGTCGAAGGCCATCACGCTCATCGCGGAGTACCCCCTCGCGAGGGCGGGAGTGGCGTCGGTCGAGAGGAGCCGGTAGGGCGCCTGCCATATCGGGAAGTTCTTCTTCTTAGTGACGAGCCAGGAGAGCCACAGGAGTACCGGACTCGAGCGGTGAGGAAGGAGCATCCCCTCGCAGTCTATGTAGCAGAGGTGGCCCGCGCCCAGGTTGTCGAGGTTCACGATAAGCGCGTCCTTGACCCGGTCGCCGTTCGCTTTCAAGAACTCTGTCATCCCGACTGTGCCGACCTCCTCCGCGCCGGTGGCGACGAACATGACCCCCGGCAGGCGCGACTCGGGCTCGCTCATCTTGTCCACAAGGGCGAGCATCGCTACCACACCGGATGCGTTGTCGTTCGCCCCCGGGGTGTAGTCCATCGCGGCCTCGCGGTGCAGCATCAACGCCAGCGGCACCAGCAGGTAGGCGGAGAACACAAGGGCGGCGACCCACACCCAGAAGTTCGGGGAGCCCGTGATGGCCCTTATTATGAGGTTCGAAAGGGCGAGCGCCGCGACGGCAAAAACGCTCCAGATCATCATCGATAACGACATCCGGAAATTCTTCACCATCTTGGGATGGAACGACAGCGCGGCGCGGGCGCTGTCGTAATGCGCAACGACGACCAGGCGGACCTCGCCGCCCTCCGCGGGTATCTCCCCTATGACGTTCCGGCTTTCCCGGTGCGGCAGCAGTCGTGAAAGAAGTGGAAAGGTCTCGAGGTCGAGCGCGAAGAGGGCCGCGATGATGACGGCAGCCGGGGCAACGAAGTAAGGAAACCAGTAGGACAATACGCCGCACGCGATCGCCGCGCAAAGATAGATAACATAAAGATAGGAGTAGGTGGTTATCGTCCTGAACTCCTGGACGGAGGTCTCGAGCCCCCGCTCCTCGAATCTCTCCCTTATGTAGTCTGCCGCCCTCCCCTCGCCCTCGGTGCACGCGCCCCGCGGGCCTATCTCGACGGCCAGCTTGAGAAGGTCTTCCCTGGTGCCCATCGCTCCTCTTTCCGGTTGCCCCTACTCCCAGGTCGCCCAGTATGTGAAGAAATCGCGAAGAACCGTCTCGAACCAGTTCCTGTCGTACCACCTGAAACCGCAGTGGTTGCCGGTCCACATCATCCAGACGTTGACGTTCGGGTTCCCGTCGGCGGGTTCCATCAGGTCGTCCATCTCCGACGGCGGGCAGATTGGGTCGTCCGCTGCGTGGATGATGAGAAGCGGCACCTCGATATCGGCGAGGTACTCCTTGCTGCTGGCTTTCGAGAAGACCTCGTCCGCCGTCACGCCGTAGTGAGGCGCGGTTATCTTCTCGACGTAGTTCTCGAAGTTGAACTCCTTGAAGGGCTGGTCGAGGAATGCCCTTGTTTCCGGGTCATCCACATAGTCTTTCATATCATCCTTGCGGAGCTTCTGTGTGCCCACAAACGACCAGTACGCCGGGTAGAACGGGTGAGTAACCGGCGGTTTCGTGTCGATGTAATCGAGCTGCCGGCGCGCGTCCGAGTAGCCGTTCCAGGCGACAGCGCCCCCGGTCAGGTAAGGGTATTCCTTCGCCGAGTAGGCGGCCCTCATGGTTGAGCCCGCCCCCATGGAAAACCCGGTTATACCTACGCTGGTGACCTCCGGCATCTCAGCCAGGTACTTCGCGGCGGCGAGCAGGTCCTCGCCCTCCTTCCAACCCGCCGTGGACGGGGTGTGGCTCAGGCTCTGGCTCTTCCCGAAGTTGCGCAGATCTATCGCGAGCACGTTGAAACCCCAGCCGGCGTAGGCGGTGAGAAAGAGCTCCTGGATCTGGGGGTCGTTCTTGGAGCTCATCATACCGTGAGAGATTACGAGCCCCGGCCTTCTCTTACCGTCCTCGTGGATACCGACCACGGCGGCGAGCGGGGTCCCGTCAAAGCTCTCGAACGTCACGTCCTCGAACTCCTCAGGGTATGGAAGTAGCACAGCGCTGGTGGAGCGCTTCGCGTTGAGAAAAGGCATGATCGAGCCGCTTATCAACGCCTTGAGCATACCGAGGGTCAACGGGCGAACCGGATTAAAGGGAACCTGCTCGAGCCGCTCGAAGATGTCGACCATGCTGCGCTGGTCCGGCGCGGGGGGTGCAACGTTGGGCC
>JAENXM010000223.1 GCA_016649525.1 Actinomycetota bacterium | reverse complement strand
GCGTCCCGTACTGGCTCGGCATGGGGCAGGAACTGCCGGAAAGCGGTCTCAACTTCTCCCGTGAGTGGCACAGGGGGAAGAAAGATGCAAACGGCAAGGAAATAGACCCCTCCCACAAGAACGCGCGCTTCACCATAAAGATGGACGAACTCGATAACTGTGACCCCCGCCTCGATGACCCGGAAGGGGTCCCCGTCAAGGGAATGATATTCGGCGGCAGGGACTCGGACACGTCGGTCCCGGTGGAGCAGGCATTCAACTGGACGCACGGCGTGATCACCAAGGCCGCCGCCGTCGAGTCGGAGACTACCGCCGCCACCCTCGGCAAGGAAGGGGTCCGCGAGTTCAACCCGATGGCCAACCTGGATTTCCTGGCTGCATCACTCGACACGTACCTCCAGAAGTACCTGGAGTTCGCGGCCGTCCTCTCGAAGCCGCCCGCCATTTTCTCGGTCAACTACTTCCTCAAGGGCCCGGACGGGGAATACCTGAACTCGATGCACGACAAGAAGGTCTGGATGCTGTGGATAGAGGAGCGCGTGAACGGAGAGCTCGGCGCCCTTACCACCCCTACCGGCCTTATACCGGTGTACAGGGACCTCCGCCGGCTGTTCCGCGAGGCGCTGGATACCTACTACACCGAAGCACAGTACCGGGAACAGTTCACACTGCGCATCCCGGAGCAGCTCTCGAAGATAGACCGCATCGAGGCCATCTACCGCAATGAATGGGGAATCCCCGAGGTCGTCTTCACGGCCCTCGAAGAACAGAGGAAGAGGCTCGAGGCAATAAGGGCGGAGTTCGGTGAAGACTACCTCTCTCCCCTGTTCCTCTCCCAGGGTTAGGGTATAGAGCTAAGCGCTCCCGGTTAGACCCGCCAGCCACCCCAGGAGGCATTCAAGAGACCTGGGGTCCTGCCGCAGCCGATGCATTCCGCCGGGAAGCAGGAGGAGCTCCTTCGGTTCGCCGGCCGCCTCGAAAAGCCTGCCGGCGTCAGCGACGGGCACGAGCTCGTCCTCCTCTCCGTGGACGAGCAGCAGCGGTATCGGGCTTACCCGCGAGACGTACTCGACCGGCTTCAGCTCCTCTATCTCCCGGTAGAACCAATCGGGTGTCGGCGGGAAGCCCGTGTCTTTTATTATCCCTACGTCCCGGGCAAGCTCCAGGAAAGTAAAGAGGTGCTCCTCCGGGAATATCTTCGAGAGGTCGGCCGGGGCTGCGAACGTAGCGACGCCCCGTACGCCGCCGTGCTCCGCGGCGTACCTTATGGCGAGCGCGCCGCCCGCGGAGAACCCCGCCAGGGAAACCAGTGGAAACCTTTCTCCGAGCTCGCTTGCGACAAAGCGCATCACCGCCTCGAGGTCGCTGCGCCAGCCCCCAAGGTGGAAGTTACCGCCGGAATCACCGGTGCCCCGGAAGTTGACGAAGAGAACGGCGTTACCTTTTTCGCAGATTCTCCGGGTGAGCTCAAGGTAGCCCCCGTCCGCGGGGTCCGGCAGGCTGAGAGGTATGCCGTGGCAGAGCACCACCAGGACGGGGGTCGGCCCGTCAGGTACTGCCAGCTCGCCCGTCAGGGTCAGGCTGCCGGATTCGAGTTCGATCTTGCCGGTCTGCATCTTCCTGCCTCACAGTGTCGCTAAGAGGCCCGTGTGCCCCGGGATGAAGCGGTCCTTGAAACGGTCGAGCATCCTCGACATCACCACAGAGCCCGTGCAGTGGTTGACGATTATCTTATCGGGAAGCACCTCGTCCAAGAAATCCATCGTCGCCTCGACCTTGGAGAGCGGCGCGCCCATCCCGAGGTGTGTGCCTCCCACCACCGCCCTTATACGCCCGTGCTTCTCCATAACGTGCTTCAGGATGTTCACGAGGCCTGAGTGCGCGCAGCCAGTCAGCACTATCGCGCCGTCGGGTGTATCGACCACAAGGGCCTGGTCGTCCACAAACGGGTCGGGGATGAGCTCGCCGTCCTTGAGCAGGAAAAGCGAAGGCTCCGGCCCCTCGAAATCAGTGACCCGCGGCACCTCGCCCGTCAGGCCGACCCCGGGCATGACTTCCACCGGACCGGCCGAGAGCTCGAGGCCGTCGCTCATCGACTCGAGCGCCTCGCGCCTCAGGGTTATGCCCACGAACAACTTGAAGTTACCGGCGACCATGTACCGCGGCTCGAGCGCGCAGGGGTGCATGTGCACCTTCTTCGGCCCGGAAGCCCCGAGCACCGCGGCGAGCCCCCCCGCATGGTCCATGTGCCCGTGGGAGATGCCTATTCTCTCGATGGTCCTCAGGTCGATCCCCAGCAGGCGGGCGTTGTAGACAGCCAGGTCGGAAAGCCCGCAGTCCCACAGGAAGCGCCTTCCCTCCACCTCCAGCAAAACCGAGAGCCCGTGCTCGGCTTTGAAAAAAGGCGGGCCGGTTATGTTGTCGTCGAGAATCGCTACCTTTACTTCCATCCTGTTCCAATCCTTTCCGCGAACTTGAGATCGCTCATGGCCACCTGGTTAATATACCCTAAACTGGTAAACTGTCAGCCGGGCAATGATGCGGGAGGAGAGTACGCTGGACATTAAGGACGTCGCCGCGGTGGGGTGCTCGAGCTATGAGCGCGGCCTCGTGAAGGAGAGCGTTGCCCGCGCTTTCGAACTGCTCGGAGGACCCGGCGCCGTAGTGAGTCCCGGCGAGTCCGTCTTCGTGAAAGTCAACGGCCTCCTACCGGCGGCTCCAGAGAAGGCCGTCACCACCCACCCGGAAGTCCTGCGCGCGGTGGTCGAACAGCTCATGACGGTGACGCCCCGTGTAACGATCGGCGACAGCCCGGGCGGTGTCTACAACAAAACGATGCTAACACGCGTCTATGAGAAGTGCGGGTTCGCCGCCGTCGCAGAGGAGACGGGGGCAGGGCTCAATACCGATTTCTCCGTCCGCCAGAAGAAGGTCCCGGAAGCGAAGACGATGAAGAGCTTCACCCTATGCGGCGCGATGATCGAGGCGGACCGCCTGGTCTCCGTCTCGAAGTTCAAGACCCACCTGCAGATGAACATAACCGGCGCGATAAAGAACGTCTTCGGCGCGGTGCCCGGCCTCACGAAGTTCAACTACCACTCCAAGTACAACACCGACGAGGATTTCGCGGACCTCCTGGTCGACGCGGTACTCGCCGCCGAGCCGAGCTTTCACGTTATCGACGCGGTAGACGGCATGGACAGCAACGGACCCCGCGCCGGTGACATCAAAAGAATGGGGATAATAGCGGCCGGCCGCGACGCATTCGCGCTGGACGAGCTGATGATGGCGCTGATCGGAATACCACCGTGCGCGAACAAGCCCCTCGGCGCCGCAATAAAGAGGGGGCTCGTATCGGGGGACGCGGACGAGCTCCGGGTACTAGGGGACAGGCT
>JAENXM010000252.1 GCA_016649525.1 Actinomycetota bacterium | reverse complement strand
GCTAATACTTGCGGGGGGAAGGTCCCCCCGCAATCAATCATGGGGGGTGACAGCGGGACCGGAGGGACCGCGCCATAGGGGGGCGAAAGCCCCCATATGGGGAGCGAAGTAACCGAAGCGACGTCGTCGGTTCAAATCCGGCCCCCGCTACCAACTACTTGAGTATGATTTGAAACGACGACCCGGGGGGTCGTTTTTTTGTGGGGGGACCAACACTGGTGCTAAGTATTGGTGTTAAACAGGGCGTTTATTCGAACAGCTCCGGCGGTGCCTCCGGATGGTTCTCGGGCATGATGGCCGTGCCGAAGTCGAACACCGTCCATTTCCCGCTTTCCTTTTTCATGAACCAGGTAGCTGCATCGGTGGACCTGTCAACCGGTTCAAGGACCACGCGCGCCCACTCGTCGTTTATTATCTTCGTTTCCACTACCCGCAGCTCGGGCAGGTCCGGGTTGTTACCGCGTGCCGAGTCCACGGCGACCTTGACCACAACGTCCGTTTCATCCTTCTCCGGCTCTGTCTCCGTCTCCTCAGTTGCGGTGGTCGCCTTTTCGGTGGCACTGGTCTCTATATCCTCCTCCTCGTGGGTTACCTCTTTCTTTGATGTCTCCTGCTTCTCTTTCTGCCCGCAGCCGGTCAGGGCGAGGCAGGAGATAACCAATAACGAGATGAGTGCTACGACAGCTATCGCCGGGAATACTCTCCGGTTCATTAAGACCACCCCGTCCTCGCTTGATTTCTATCAATCACTTCTGTGCAAGAAGGGATTTTGCCTTTTCGACGACGGCCTCGACTGTGAAGCCGGCCCATTCCATCGCCTCGCCCCCGGGGGCGGAGACCCCGAACCGGTCGACGCCGATCGAGATACCTCGGTCTCCGACATACTTCTGCCAGCCCTGGGTCACGCCGGCTTCCAGTGAGATACGGGCGACAAGACCAGGAGGCAGGACACCCAGGCGGTATTCCTCATCCTGCTCGTCGAACATCTCCCAGCTGGGCATGCTGATGACCCTGGCCTGAATACCGATATCAGCGAGCGTCTCACGTACGGCAAGTGCCAGGTCGACCTCGGAGCCGGTAGCTATGAGGGCGACGTCGTCGTCGGACGTGCCGGCAAGTGTGTAGGCGCCCCGATGCAGCCCCGATGCGGGAGCCAGGTTCTTGCGGTCGAGTACCGGGAGTCCTTGGCGGCTCAAGACGAGGGCGACGGGCCCCTTGCGGGTGAGCGCGGCGCTCCACGCCTCGGAAGTCTCGTTGGCGTCCGCGGGTCTTATCACGGTGAGTCCCGGGATCGCCCTTAGCGCCGCTATCTGTTCCACGGGCTGGTGCGTAGGCCCGTCCTCACCCACCCCGAGGCTGTCGTGTGTAAAGACATATATGACCTTCAGGCCCATCATAGCCGCGAGCCGTATCGATGGCCGCATGTAGTCGGAAAAGACGAGGAACGTGCCCCCGTACGGTATTATCCCGCCGTGGCGGGCCATCCCGTTCATAATCGCCGCCATTCCGTGCTCGCGGATCCCGAAGTGGATGTTGCGGCCCGAGAAGTCCCCCTTCCGGACGCTTTGGTAGCCTTTGATAAAGGTCTTGTTGGAGGGCGCCAGGTCCGCGGAGCCGCCGATCAGTTCCGGCACTGTGGGGGCGAGCGCCTCCAGCACCTTGCCTGAAGCCTCACGTGTGGCGATCTTCAGTCCCGCCGAAAAAATGGGAAGCCTACCCTCCCACTCATCCGGCAGTCTTCCCTCCATCACCCGCTCCCACTCGGAAGCCAGCTCCGGGTATTCCGATGCGTATGACTTCAAGTCCTCCTGCCACTTCTCTTCTAGATCTCGTCCCCGGTCGACTGCACCACGCATGTGGTCGAGCACTTCATCGGGTACGAGGAAGACCTCTTCCTCCGGGCACCCGAGGTTCATCCTGGTAAGTCGCGCTTCCTCACCTCCGAGCGGCGCCCCGTGTGCCTCCTCGGAACCTTCCAGGTTCGGGCTCCCGCACGCGATCTTCGAGCGGATTGCGAGCAGGGCGGGCAGCTCCTGTCGGCGGGCTCCGTCAATGGCACTTGAGACAGCATCGATATCGTTGGCGTCCAGCACGGAGGATACGTACCAGCCGTAGGCCCGGAACCGCTCCTGGACGTCCTCTGTAAAAGACAGCTCCGTCGGACCTTCGATCGTTATCCGGTTGTCGTCATAAAGGCATATCAAGCGCCGCAGCCCCAGGTGCCCGGCGAGCGAGCAGGCCTCCGATGAGACTCCTTCCATGAGGTCCCCGTCGCTGGCCATCACGTATATGTAGTAATCAGTGAGATCGTGGCCGGGCCTGTTGAACCTGGCTCCGATGAGCTCTCGCGCCAACGCCATGCCCACCGCGTTGGAGATCCCCTGGCCGAGCGGGCCGGTGGTGACTTCGACCCCCGGAGCGCAGCCGGCTTCTGGGTGCCCGGGTGTATGACTCCCGAGCTGACGGAACCTCTTTATCTCCTCGAGGGGAAGGTCGTATCCAGTGAGGTACAGCAGGCTGTAGAGGAGCATGGAGGCGTGCCCGGCGGAGAGAACGAAGCGGTCGCGCCCGGGCCACCCGGGGTTCTTCGGGTTGTATCGCATGAACCTCGTCCAAAGTGTGTAGGCCACCGGGGCCATTCCCATGGGTGCGCCGGGATGCCCCGAGCTCGCCTCCTCGATAGCGTCTATTGCTAGGGCCCTGATGGCGTTGACACAGAGAAGGTCGATGTTTCTACTGCTTTCCATCGGGTCTGTTCTCTCCTTTCGCAGCACGGTACTTCAATGACGAGAGTGTTGGTTCTCCAGGCGATACTATAATCGAAAGTCCTGGCCGCTGCACCCTTATAGCGCCGGAAACCGCTATCATCCTGTATAATC
>JAENXM010000078.1 GCA_016649525.1 Actinomycetota bacterium | reverse complement strand
TGTACGTCCCTGCATGGACCAGGTCGCCTTCCGCGTTGACCAGCCTGCAGCCGACAATACCTATGTCGGCCGAAGAGCAGGCAAGCCCCTGCATCCGCGTAATCCAGTCGGCCTGGATGATCTCGGTATCGTTGTTGAGAATGACCACGTCACGGGTGCTCGCCCTTATGCCGGCGTTGTTCCCGCCGACGAAGCCCAGGTTCTCGCCGTTCTCCATGAGCCTGATGCCCGCGACGCTTCGCAGGTACTCGACGGTCCCGTCGGTGCTCCCGTTATCGACCGCGATAACCTCGAAGTCGGGATGGTCCGTCAACTCGAGAATGCTCTCGACACAGCGGCGGGTGACCTCGAGCCCGTTCCAGGCCAGAACGACGATGCTGACCGGCGTGGCTGCACCGATGCTCATCTGTCCTTGCCTTTCTCGATCCGTTCGATGCGCTCCTCGAGCGCTCTTATGCGGTCGGTCATCTCCTCGAGGTTGTTGCCTATGTCGTAGAGGGTGCGGGTCACCAGCATGTTGAACTTTCTCACCTGGTGGACGATCGGGTTTATGTACCAGCTCAGGCCCGCGCGGATAACCCGCTTGAGCGCGACCACCAGCCCGCCCACGGCGCGTCTTTTCGAGCCCAGCTCGAAGTCGCTCTCTATCTCCCAGTTGCGGCTCACGTGGTCGAGGTTGACCTGGAGCGTCTTCGAGTAAGGGGGATAGAGGAAGGAGAGGTTCGGCGCCTTTGGCCTTTCCTCTTTCCAGAAGTCCGCGAGGAGTGTGTCCGGGGCGGCCACCGCCCTGTTGACCTCCTCCATCACCTGCTCGACATCTATGTCCTTCTTAAGCAAAGCGAATCACCCCGCCAGTTCCTCGTAGAGCTCCCTGACGATACCGTACTTGCTGTCCCATGTGAACTCGGAGAGCACCCTGTCCCTGCCGGCCTGCCCGAGCTTGCGCGAGTACTCCTGGTCCTGGAGCAGGTTCTTTATCGATACGGCAAGCTCTGTTTTCTCACCGAACGGTACCAGGAGGCCGTCGACGCCGTCCCTCACCAGCCCCGGTATGCCGCCCGCCTTCGCTCCGACCACTGGCTTTGCGTAGAACCACGCCTCCAGGAACACGATCCCGAACGAGTCCGAGCGCGAGGGAAGAACCAAGAGGTCACATGCATCGAGCAGGTCGCGCTTGTCCTCGTCGCCTATGAAGTCGAGCGCGAGGCACTTCGACCGCACCTTCTCGGGAAGCTTCTCGTAGTAGCGCCGGAAGTCCTCGATATCGGTCCCCGCCAGAACCAGGCTCGACGGGTCACCGCCCCGCCAGAGCGACTCCATTGCCTGGACTAGGTGGAAGGTCCCCTTGTCGTAAGTCTTCGGGCCTATGTAGCAGACGATGGGGCCGATAAGGTCGTACTTGGCCCTGAAGCGCGCACCGTTCCCGCCCTCGAGCTCCCAGGGATTGATGCCCATTCCCAGAAGGATCATCTTCTCCTTCGGGAAACCCCTGCTCGCAAGGAAATCCCTCTCGATATCGGTCTGAACGAGGACCCTGTCAGCGCTGTTGACGAGCCGCATCTGGTGTGGCCTCGTGTAGAAGCGCCTGACATCGTCGCTCCCCTCCTCCCCCAGGTGGAAAAAAGGCGAGATGACGAGCGGGATGCCCTGCCTCTTCGCGACGCGGTACCCCGTGTAGAGTATCGAATCGTACGGCAGCGCCGTCGCGTGCACGATATCGAATCCCTGCGCGGTCCAGGTCCTGGCGAGCATCCCCGGGACGAGAGGTGAAGGAAAAGAGAACTGGCACTTGGGGAAGAAGCCCGGCAACTTGCCGAGCACCCGGAGGGCCTGAGGTTGTTTGGGGAGCCTCCTGACCCTGAAGCGGTTGACGTCCACTCCGTCTATCACCTCGTGGCGGGTCTCGCTTTTCTCCTTGCCCGGGAGCCAGTAGTGCTGGATGTCGATGGCGTCCGTGGTGAAGACGGTGACCTCGTGCCCGTCGGCAGCGAGCCGCTTGCTCATCTCTATCATGAACTTCTCTGAGCCGCCGCGCGCGGGCCAGTAGCGGTGGATTACGTGAAGGCACCTCAACTGGACCCGGCCTCCTGTTCCCATGCGGGGAGGTCGCGCAGGATGAAATCGGCAAGCGCCTCGCGGTAGTGGCGCATGGGGGGAATACCCGCAAGCTCGAGTGCAAGCCCGCGCATCACCGAGTAGGCCGGCCGCGGTGCGGGGCTGCCGAACTCCTCGGCCGTGACGGGTGACACCTCTACATCCATGCCCGCGATCTCGAAGATCTCGCGGGCGAACTCGAACCAGGTCGCGCTGCCCGAGTTCGAGACGTGGTAGATGCCGAAGGCTCCCGAGTCTATTATCTCGAGGAGCTTCGCGGCCAGGTCCCTCGAGTAGGTGGGGTTCCCCTCCTGGTCGCAGACCACCTGGACAGTCCCTTTCTCGCGGCCGATGCGGAGCATCGTCTTAACGAAGTTGCCGCCGGCGACACCGAACAACCAGGATGTCCGGCACAGGTAGTAGCGTTCGAGAAGGGCGGTCACGTAGCATTCGCCCGCGTACTTGCTCCTGCCGTAAACGCCGCGCGGGTCGGGCCTGTCGAACTCTGTGAGCGGGACAGTGCCCTCGCCGCTGAAGACGAAGTCCGTGGAGACGTGAAGAAGCGGTATATCGCCGGACTGGCAGGCCAGCGCCAGGTTCTGCGCCCCGAGGGCGTTCACACGGAACGCCTCGAGCTCGTCGGACTCCGCCCCGTCGACGTTCGTGTAGGCGGCGGCGTTGACGACGAGGTCCGGAGAGACTTCCCGCACCCTGTCCGCGACCACCCGGCGGTCCCTTATGTCGAGGTCGATGTCGTGGGCGGTTATCTCGTGTTTCTCGCCACAGACGAGCCGGAAATCCGTCCCCAGTTGACCCTCGCTGCCCGTCAGAAGTATCTTCATCTTTCGCTCTCACAGATATGGCCCGCTCTCGGGCCAAACAACAAGTTAGTTTATCATATATACGCAGAGCCACTTGGGGTCAGGTCTTGAAACGTGAATTCTTAAATTCTTATTTAGACCGGGCTCTTAGCCCGGTTTAGCAATCCCGGCCTGAGAGGCCGGGCTAAATGGTTAATAAGAATTCACGTTTCAAGACCTGACCCATAATGGTATACTGCCAAATAAATTCCGGAGGTAACCTTGGAATCCGATTTTGAGCTCGAGGGAAAGGGCCTCGATGCGGCAGGCTTGTCCGAGGAGGTAGCCAGGAGGGTGCGCGAGCGCCGAGACTCGGGCGTGTACTCTGAAGAGGTCGAGTCGCTGCTGGCGGAACGGCTGCCCGAGGAGGAGGGTTTCGGCAGGCTGCCCCCGGCGGCCGAGCTCGATTACTCCGCCACCTGCGCGCTTTCGACATGGGAGGTCACGACCGCCTACCCGGTGGAAACCGAGAAGCGCTTCCTGCGGCCTCTCGTGATACTGGCCAAAAGGCTCGCCCGCAAGTGGGCGAGTATCGCCGTCGGGCCGATGCAGAGAGAGCAGTCCACGTTCAACCGGCACGCGGCGTCCGCACTCGAAGCACTGCGCCGCGAGGCACTCGCCGATAGGGCACGGGCCCTCGCGGAGGAGGAGGACATCTGCCTCCTCACAGAAGCCCTCATCGACAAAGGTGAAGGCAGCGATATCGCCGGCGCCGTTATCGACGGCCTCGGGAAACCGGAGAGGCTCCTTGTGCTGGGCCCCTGCCCGCGGGACCTTGAAAAGCACCTCGAAGACGGCGGTCTCAAGCTGACATGCGTTTCCCCAGGCTCGAGCTGGGACGAGGCCCCTGGCGAAAAAGATGTGCGCTCCGGGCCGCTTGCCTTCATCTCGCAGGTACCAGAGGTTAGCCTCGAGGCTGTGCTCCTTCCGGAACTCGCCTTCTGGCTGAAGCCCGAGAAGCTTCTCGGCCTCATGCGCAGGTCCTACCTAGCGCTATCCCCCGGAGGGCGGCTCGCGGTCGCCGTCCACGGCTTCGCGGCAGCCGGGCCCGCGCCCGGTTGGTGCTCGCCCGCCGTCGTCGAGAGGGCGCTCTCCATCGCGGGTTTCAAGGATATCAAGACCCTCCAACTGACCGCCCGGGACGCCCCCGCCGGATTCGTCGCCGCGGCCGGCAAGTGACGCGGGAGGTCAGTTGCAGGCAGTACCCGCTTCCGACTTCCATCCGGCTTTCATCGTCCCCCGCTACGGCGAGGAGGTCGTGGGCGGCGCCGAGGACCTGGCGCGCCGCACCGCGGAGGAGTTGGCCCGCCGCGGGCTCAAGGTAAGCGTCCTTACGACCTGCGCGCTCAACCACCATACCTGGCGCAACCACTACCCGGAAGGGAAAACGGTGCTGAACGGGGTCAATGTGATCCGCTTCCCCTCGCAGTCCCGGCTTTCCGAGCCCGCCGTCCGGAGAGCGGCCATCAAGATCTCCTCCGGCGCCGCGGTCACCATGAAAGACCAGCGGCTGTGGCTCGAAGGAGTCGTCACGAGCCAGGGGCTTCTCGACCACTTAACGGACCAGGGCGGGGGCTACTCCCACCTCATTTTCCTGCCGTATCTTTTCGGGACGACCTACCAGGGGACCCGCATATACCCGGAACGCTCGTTCATAGTACCCTGCCTCCACGACGAGCCTTACTCGCACCTGCCGCTAATCAAGGAGATGCTGGGAAGCGTCAGGGGGCTTATCTTCAACAGCCCCGGCGAAAGGAGACTTGCATCTCGCCTGCTCGGTATCAGCGATCCCGGTCCGGTCGTCGGCATGGGCTTCAGGCCGCTCGGGGCAGACCCTAACGCCTTCCGCGACCGGACACCGGTGAGGGGCGATTTCGTGCTGTATGCCGGCAGGAGGGAGGAGGGCAAGAACACGCCGCTTCTGATCGATTACTTCCGCCGCTTCGCTGTGGAGAACCCCGGACTCGCCTCGCTCGTGCTCATGGGCGCAGGCGAGGTGTCGGTACCGCCGGACTCCTCTCACGTCATCTTCGACCTCGGAAGGGTGAGCGAGCGGGAGAAGTGGGACGGCTACGCGGCGGCGAGCGTGTTCTGCCAGCCGTCCGTCAACGAGAGCCTCTCTATCGTGCTCCTCGAGTCGTGGCTCGCCGGCCGCCCCGCGCTCGTCAACAGGGGCTGCGACGTGACGCGGGAGCACGTCGATGAAAGCGGCGGCGGGCTTACCTTCGGCGACTACCCGGAGTTCGCTGAGGCGCTCCTCGCCCTGCTCGAGAACGGAGAGCGGGCGGACCGGCTCGGAGAAGCGGGACGCCGCTACGTGGCCGAAGAGTATAATTGGGATGCCGTCGTCCGGCGGCTCTATGAAGCCCTGGGAGTGAAAACGCTTGAAGGTACACCAGATAGCGGCGCGCCTCGAGTACGGTGACGCGGTCAGCAACCACGTTCTGGAGATAGACCGCGCGCTCGCCGCCTGGGGCTACGAGACAGATATCTTCGCCAACACCACCGACGAGTTCGGCGCTTCCACCGCGCGGCCCGACGGGGAGTACGCGGCGCACATTGGCTCCGAAGACGACCTGCTCATATATCACTACTCCGTTTACTGCTCCAACTATAAGCAGTACCTCGAGACCAGAAATCGGCGCATCCTCATATACCACAACATCACCCCGCCAGAGTTCTTCGCGCCCTACGACAAGGGGGTAGCCGAGTTCTGCAGGCTGGGAAGGGAGCTCCTGCCGGAGCTCGCGCGCTGTGACCTCGCCCTGGGCGACTCCGAGTACAACAGGCAGGAGCTGGTCAGCATGGGTTTCGACCCGGAAAAGACCGGCGTACTCCCGATCTTCGTCAACTACGGCGGGCTTCTGGGGCAGAAGAAGGACGAGGGTGCCCTTGCGATGTACGAGGGGGCGTTCAAGGTCCTCTTCGTGGGAAGGGCCGTGCCGAACAAGCGCATCGAGGATCTCCTGAGGGCCTTCTTCTACTACAACCGCTGCATCGACTCGTCCTCGCATCTATTCCTCGTCGGCCCCTCCTGGGTGGACCGCTACGACGAGCAGCTCCGCTGGCTCGCCGACTCCTTCGGGCTGATGGGCAGGGTGCACTTCACGGGCCGTGTGAGCGACTCCGAGCTCGCCTCCTATTACCGCGCCGCCGACCTCTTCCTCTCGATGAGCGAACACGAGGGGTTCGCCGTACCCCTGGTCGAGAGCATGGCGTTCGACCTCCCCGTACTCGCCTACAACTCCACCGCGATCCCATACACCCTCGACGGAGCGGGCCTCACCTTCAAGGACAAGGACCCCGCGAGTGTCGGCGAGCTGATGGAGGTCATCCGCTCCGATGAGAAGGCGCGGAGCGCCCTGGTCGAGAGCGAGCGCGAAAGGCTCGAGCACTTCTCGCCGGAAGCGGTGAGGGAGACTCTCCGCGAGGCGCTGGGCCGGGTCCTTGGGGAAGCGCCGTGATAGAGGTCCCAGACGTTCCCGTGGTGGGAACCGGTCCGACCTCGCAGGTACCGATAACGCTCTCCAGCGATCACCCGTCCGAGGCGCTGGTCGTCACCATATCCAGGTCGGCCCCTGGTGGCGAGAAACTCCTGGGTCGCTGGACCTTCGAGAACCCGGGTACGGGAGAGAAGATCGTGAACATCGACTGGCTCGCCAGCGGGGCCGGGCTGGTGTCGCTTTCCTCCCCCGGAGGCGGCCTTCTAGCCCCGGAACACGCCGACCACGACCCCGGTGCGGCCATATGGCCGGACATGACCCTGCGTCTCATCCGCGGCCCCGAGTCGGCGGAGGTCGCGCTCAAGGTCACCGAGCCGAAGGCGCTCGAGAGGTACTACCGGCAGGAGGAACACCAGGACGAGTATGTCGTGGAGCACCCGTTCTTCCTCGCGTTCCACGCCGCGCGCCTCAGGGTGCTGGGCAATATATTCCGAAAGTACATCCGTCCCGGAAGCCGGGTTCTGGACGTCGGCTCCGGCTACAGCATCTTCTTCCTCGTCGGGACCGACTGGGACTTCGAAATCTCATGCTGCGACCTCGACTCCGCCGCGATGGAGAAGATGCGCTCGCTCGTCCCGGGGTGGGACTGGGTTGTCGCCGACGCGCTCTCTCTTCCGTGGGAGGATGGCTCCTTCGACGTCGTCTACGCGGGTGAGATAATCGAGCACCTGCCGGACCCCCAAGAGGCGCTCGCCGAGTGGAAGCGCATCCTTGCCCCGGGCGGCATCCTCATCCTCACGACCCCCAACCGCGACCGGCTCCTTTCCAGGACCAACGAAAAGGCGATGCCCGTCCACCACGAGCACGTGAGCGAGCTCAACCTGCCCGAGGTCGAGGAGCTGCTCAAGTCGGAGGGTTTCCAAACTATCAAGCTGACCGGCATATATCTCGAGGTCGCCCAGAACTGGTGGAGGCCGAGGGGGAATAGGGTCGACGAACTGACGGCGAGGCTCAACAAGCCTTCTCAACGGCCGCTCTACAGGCCCTTCATGGAACTTGGCCGCCTTGCGCCCTCGCGCGCGTACGATCTGGTGTTCGTCTGCGTTTTTAGGCCGGGCTCTTAGCCCGGTTCATCCGTCCCGGCCTGAGAGGCCGTGCTAAAGGTCCCCGGTTCATCCGTCCCGGCCTGAGAGGCCGGGCTAAAGGTGAGAGGCCGTGCTAAAGGCCCCCGGTTACATTCCGGTGTAGCCCTCGGCGAAGTACCATGTAGTGGA